>JACPVY010000468.1 GCA_016197345.1 Burkholderiales bacterium | reverse complement strand
GCGCACTGGTGTAAAGCGTACCGAGTGAGCAATCGTGATCCAAGGTGCTTCTTCTTTGGCGATTTCTTGCGCTTTTTCATACAACTTGGTGCGCTCGGCTTGCTTTGGTGTTTTGGTCGCGGCTTGGATGGTGTCGTCAAACTCTTTATGGCACCAACGCGAATAGTTACCGCCGCCTTTTAAGGCTTCGCAACCCATCAAGTTATTGAAGAAGTTATCTGGATCGCCATTGTCGCCAGACCAACCACTCATGATAATTTGCTGTTCACCTTTTTTCGCGCGCTTGGTGTATTCGCCCCATTCGTAGGTCATCAATTTGACTTTCACGCCAATTTTGGCCCAGTCAGATTGGATCAATTCTGCCATCCGTTTGCCATCTGGGTTGTATGGACGGGTCACAGGTAAATACCACATTTCGACTTCCATACCGTTTGGATAGCCTGCTTTGGCCAGCAATTCTTTGGCTTTTGCGATATCAAATGGATAGTCTTTGATCTTATCGTTGTACGACCACATGGTCGGTGGAATTGGGTTTTTCGCCAATTGGCCAGCGCCTTGATAGACCGATTTCAAGATACTGTTTTTGTCAGTCGCCATATTCAAGGCTTGACGCACCAATTTATTATCAAATGGTTTTTTCTCGACGTTGAACGCGATATAGCCAACATTCAAACCTTCTTGCGTCATCAAATTGATGTTTGGATCTTTCTTCATCAATTCCAAATCTGCTGGTTTTGGCAAGGACATCACATGGCATTCGCCCGCTTTCACTTTGGCATAGCGCACAGAAGCGTCGGTGGTGATCGAATAAATCAGGTTGTCGATTTTTGGCCGACCATCCCAGTGCTTATCAAATGCGGTATAGCGAATGGTGGCGTCTTTTTGGTAGGAAACAAATTGGAAAGGACCGGTACCGACTGGCTCTTTATCAAACACTTCGACATTGCCAGCGGCTTTCATTTTTTCCGCATATTCAGCCGACAAAATCGAGGCAAAATCCATCGCCATATTGGCTAAGAATGGTGCTGTTGGGTGTTTCAAGATAAAGCGTACGGTGTAATCATCGACTTTTTCAACGCGATCAACGATTTTTGCCATCCCCATATCGGCAAAATACGAGTATTCCGTACCTGGGGTAGTTTTTGCAAACGGGTGCTTAGGATCGGCCATGCGGTTATACGAAAACAGCACGTCGTCAGCATTGAAATCGCGGCTAGGTTTGAATTTAGCAGTGCTATGGAATTTCACGCCTTTGCGCAATTTGAAGGTATAGATTTTGCCGTCTGGCGATTCGGTCCACGATTCAGCCAAGGAAGGCACGACCTTGGTGGTGCCCATTTCAAAATCGACCAAGCGGTTATACATTGGCACCGCACCTGCATCGGCTGTCGTGCCGTTGGTGTAATACTGAGGATTAAAACCTTCTGGGCTGCCCTCGGAGCAAAACACAAGGGTCTTCGCAGCGCTAGCGCTACCGGCAAAGGCCAGCATCATTGCCAGCAATCCAGTTTTGATCATCATTTTTGATTTCATACAGTCCCTCAGTATTTATGGTAAATGGTCATTGCTGTGTCAACACCAAGAATAATGCCCGTCTTGGTGCAGAAAATGGGTGAGTAATTTTGGCCAACAAATTGGTTAATACGGCTTGCGTTTGCAGCCAGAAAGCTCGTTATTGTGACGTAAAAATAGTTTTTTGGAGTAGCTACTCCAATTGCGCTAACAATTTTTATTATTTCGATGCCAAAACCCCTTCATTGCCAAATTAAATTGGACAACAAAGGGGAATTGCCGATTCTTTGCTCAGTTTTTTTATTGTTCGCGCGGTGCCAAATTCAGATTTAACTGAGACCGCGCCGCATCTTCTTCCACTTTGCGTGGTTGATTGCGTGCGTTTTCCAGCTTATCCAAATATTCACGCGTGACATCGCCGGTGACATAGGTGCCATCAAAGCATGAGGTATCAAAGCGCGTGATCGCAGGATTGACCACGGTAATGGCGGCTTTTAGGGACTCGATATCTTGATACACCAAAGCATCAGCAGTGATTTCCGCGGCGATTTCGGCATCGCTACGGCCATAAGCGATCAATTCGCCGATGGTATTGAGTTTTTGCCGTACCGATTTGCGACGGATCGCTTGGCCGGGCATCAAGAAGGTGCGACCGATATAGCGGTTTTTGATCAAGCCTTCGCGATAATCCAAGTTCAGCATTTGCGCTAATTGCATTGCCGCTGGGCGCGAAGAATCGGGGATAGGCATGACAACGTCGATATCGCCGCTAGACAATTCTTTGCGCACGCGCTCGGCCAAAAATTCACCCATTTTCAAGCGGGTAGCATAGACCGAAGCGCCATCCAACACCGAATCAGGGCGGGCCAAATACACGTACTCAAAAGCACATGGATTGAGGCTAGCGTTTTCAGCGCATTGTTGCTGATACAACTTACCTTCCAAGCTAATGAAGACAGCTTCGCCCGGCAAAATATCACGCAAGAATCGGAAACCCGAGCCTTCCAGCGCTACCGATTCACTTGCCACCATGTATTCGATGGTGGTGTCGGTTTCATTGATGCCCAAGCACAGCGGACGAATCCCGAGCGGATCGCGGAAAGCCAGCAAGCCCAAACCAGCGATTTGCGCTACAGCGGCATATGCGCCTTTGACGCGCTGATGCAAGATCGCCACCGCTTTAAACAAGGCTGCGGGATCGAGCGAATAGCCAGTGGTCGCTTCTTGAATTTCGTGCGCCAACACATTCAACAAGACTTCCGAATCGGAATCGGTATTGATGTGGCGACGATCGATTTTGAACATCTCGCGCTTAAGTTGTTCCCAATTGGTCAAATTACCATTGTGGGCAAGCGTGATACCGAATGGCGCATTGACATAAAACGGTTGCGCTTCTTCTTCCGATGGCGAACCAGCGGTCGGATAGCGCACATGGCCAATGCCCGAATTGCCGGCGAGCGAGCGCATATTGCGGGTACGGAAGACGTCGCGCACTAGGCCATTGGCTTTGTGCATCGCAAACATATTACCGTGGTTGGTGGCGATACCTGCGGCATCTTGGCCGCGATGTTGCAATAGCAACAATGCATCGTAAATGAGTTGATTAACAGGACTTTGAGAGACTACGCCGACTATGCCACACATGGTGGACTCCTAAACAAAATTAAAACCGGTTGGGAAGCGCATACAAAATGCCATCAAACCTCAGTGCTATGGTTTGTTAGGGCTTGTTATGGTTTGTTGCGATTCCTTATTGCCGAGGCAACGGCGGAAGCTGCCGCTGCGGTCGCCTCTTTTGCAGTATCTTTTGCTGTATCTTCAACAATCTTTTTCACCGAATCGGACACGGTTTGCGGGGCTGCCCCAGGTGCCGTTCCTTCCGCTGTATCTGTATTCGTTCCCATATTTTCTGGCGCTGGGCCACGCGCAAAATGCACATGCTTCGCAAAGTCGCCCGGCAGCACTGGTAGCAAGGCTAAGGTGGCTGATTCTGCAATTGGGCTGAGCATGGCTTTTTGCCAAAACTCTTGCCGCACAATTGCCGTCATGCCGCATAGCGACACCACCATCAACACAATCACGACGCCACGGCCAACTCCAAATAAGCTCCCTAGCAAGCGATCAACCATCGACAAGCCAGTCGCCTCTAGCATCGCTTCTATCGTTTTCGTCAGCAACCACATCAGTAGCTTAACGCCAATAAACAGCGCAATGAATGCCAGCAATAGACG
>JACPVY010000467.1 GCA_016197345.1 Burkholderiales bacterium | reverse complement strand
AATTGAGGTTGTTGCAAAACTAATTCGGGCACAAAATTTCGCAAATTTGCAGCCAAACTGCTCTTGCCCATCGTAAGGCTGTCGCAAAAAGTGTTGTTGCTTTTCGCATGGGCGGGCAACATGTTGTCTGTCGGTGTTCGGTCAAGTTGCCCACCGTCTTTGATTTTAAAAATACTTTTAGCATTACTTCGATTAATTTCATTACCAAAAAAAGCATTCAAATTAATCATCGGCAATGGTGGGCGAGTCGCCCACCCTACGTTTTCGACTTTCGCGACAACATCAATTGTGCGGGGAGTTAGGGGCGATCCTTGCGATTTTCCCCGATTTTCACCTTCACCGCCTTAAAAAATTAGGCAATCAAGCAATTAACTTACCCAAGAAAACCTTCCCATGCAGCAATTCAGCCGCTAGAAACAACAACGGCAGCCTCGCGGCTGCCGTTGTTGTTTCTACTGTGCTATCCGATCAGGATTACATCCCTAGCGGATCAGCCCCTGCTGCCAGATGAGCAGCTTCAGCGATTTCATGCTCCGCTGCGCGTGCCAGCTTTTCAGCTTGCAGCAAGGCGGTGCGTTCTTCCGCTTCCCAGCTTTCTTTCTCTTTGCGTGCACGGTGGAACGCTAAGCCCGTACCTGCTGGGATCAAGCGACCAACGATGACGTTTTCTTTCAGGCCGCGCAGGCTGTCTTTCTTGCCCATGATCGCGGCTTCGGTCAAGACGCGGGTGGTTTCCTGGAACGACGCTGCCGAGATGAAGGAATCGGTCGACAACGACGCTTTGGTAATACCTAACAAGACGTTTTCGTAGGTTGCTGGAATCTTGTTTTCACTGATAACGCGATCATTTTGATCCAACAATTCCGAACGTTCGACTTGTTCACCGACGATGTAATCGGTGTCGCCAGCATCAACGATTTGCACGCGACGCAGCATTTGACGCACGATCACTTCGATGTGCTTGTCATTAATCTTCACGCCTTGCAAACGATACACGTCCTGCACTTCGTCAACGATATAGCGTGCCAGCGCTTCGATCCCCAACAAACGCAGAATGTCTTGTGGATCGGCTGGGCCGTCAACAATCATCTCACCTTTGTTCACAACTTGGCCGTCATGCACCAGCACTTGTTTGTCCTTGGTGATCAAGAACTCATGCTTGTTGCCGTCCATGTCGGTGATTTCCAGACGCTGTTTGCCCTTGGTTTCTTTACCAAACGCCACGGTACCAGTCACTTCAGCCAACATACCTGCATCTTTTGGCGAACGTGCTTCAAACAGTTCAGCAACGCGTGGCAGACCACCGGTAATATCACGGGTTTTCTGCGATTCGGTTGGGATACGTGCCAGCACTTCACCCACCGTCACTTGCTGGCCGTCTTTCACGGTGATCAGCGCGCCGACTTGGAAGCCAATCGTCACCGAGTGTTCGGTGCCAGCGATTTTCACTTCTTCGCCTGCTTCGTTCAACAGTTTGACTTGCGGACGCAAGCTCTTACCGGTCGAAGTACCGCGACGTTTCGCATCAATGGCGACCAAGGTCGACAGACCCGTCACATCATCGACTTGACGTGCAACGGTCACGCCTTCTTCGACGTTTTCAAAACGCACCGTACCGGAGTATTCAGTAATAATCGGACGGGTCAATGGGTCCCACGTTGCCAATGCCGTACCAGCGCGGATCACCATGCCGTCTTTGACGATCAAGGTTGCACCGTAAGGCACTTTATGGCGTTCGCGTTCGCGGCCATGGTCATCCGTAATCAAGACTTCGCCAGAACGCGAAATCACGATTTGGTTGCCTTTGCCGTTGGTCACATAGCGCATGGTCGAAGTGAACCGGATAGTACCGTTCGATTTCGCTTCGACCGAGCTAGCCACTGCTGCACGCGATGCCGCACCACCGATGTGGAAGGTACGCATCGTCAACTGGGTACCTGGTTCACCAATCGACTGCGCTGCGATCACACCAACTGCTTCACCGGCATTGACCAACACACCACGGCCCAAATCGCGGCCATAGCATTTCGCGCACAGACCATAGCGGGTGTCGCAAGTCAGTGGGGTACGTACTTTCACTTCGTCGATAGACAGGCGTTCGATTTCTTCCACCATGTCTTCGTCCAGCAACTCGCCCGCAGCGTACAAGGTCGCTTGGGTTTCTGGATGAATGATGTCGGTCGCAGCAACACGGCCGAGGATACGATCGCGCAAGGCTTCGATCACTTCACCGCCTTCAACCATCGCCTTCATTGCAGCGCCGTTGACGGTACCGCAATCATCTTCAATCACGACCAAATCTTGTGTCACGTCAACCAGACGACGCGTCAAGTAACCGGAGTTCGCTGTCTTCAATGCGGTGTCGGCCAAGCCCTTCCGTGCTCCATGAGTAGAAATAAAGTACTGCAGAACGTTCAGACCTTCGCGGAAGTTCGCGGTAATCGGCGTTTCGATAATCGAACCGTCCGGTTTCGCCATCAGACCACGCATACCTGCCAACTGACGAATCTGGGCTGCACTACCACGCGCACCGGAGTCAGCCATCATGTAAATCGCGTTAAACGATTCTTGCTGCGAGTGGGTGCCGTCACGTTTGATGACGTCTTCCACTTTGAGCTGGTCCATCATCGCCTTACCGACTTCATCACCGGCTTTACCCCAAATATCGACCACTTTGTTATAGCGTTCGCCGGAGGTCACCAGACCGGAAGCATATTGCTGTTCGATCTGTTTCACTTCTTGCTCAGCAGCAGCGATCAAGGTCACTTTTTGTGGTGGTACCAACATATCGTCGACGCAGATCGAGATACCAGCACGAGTCGCCAAGCGGAAACCGGACTGCATCAATTTATCAGCGAAGATTACCGTCGCGTGCAAGCCGCACTTACGGACTGAGGTGTTGATCAACTTCGAAATTTCTTTTTTCTTCAAGGCGCGGTTCAGCACCGAGAATGGCAAACCTTTTGGCAGAATTTCCGACAAAATCGAACGGCCAACGGTGGTTTCGTAACGCGTGACAGTGCGTTCGAATTCATGCGTGACTGGGTTCTTCGGATATTCGACGATACGCACCGTGATACGGGTCGTCAGTTCGACTTCTTTGTTGTCGTAAGCGCGAATCACTTCGGACACGTCAGGGAACAACATCCCTTCGTTTTTGCCGTTGATTTTTTCGCGGGTCGCATAGTACAGACCCAACACGATATCTTGTGAAGGCACGATCGACGGTTCGCCGTTCGATGGGAACAAAATATTGTTCGATGCCAACATCAAGGTACGCGATTCCATCTGCGCTTCAATCGACAATGGTACGTGCACCGCCATTTGATCGCCGTCAAAGTCGGCGTTAAATGCGGCGCAAACCAGTGGATGCAGTTGAATTGCTTTACCTTCGATCAGCACAGGTTCAAATGCTTGAATACCTAAGCGATGCAAGGTCGGTGCGCGGTTCAGCATGACTGGATGTTCGCGGATGACTTCTTCCAGAATATCCCACACCACTGGCTCTTGCACTTCCACCAATTTCTTCGCTGCTTTAATCGTGGTCGCCAAGCCCATCAATTCCAATTTATTGAAAATGAATGGTTTGAACAATTCCAAAGCCATCAATTTTGGCAAGCCGCATTGATGCAATTTCAACTGTGGCCCCACCACGATGACGGAACGACCCGAGTAATCGACGCGCTTACCCAGCAAGTTTTGACGGAAACGACCACCCTTACCTTTGATCATCTCAGCCAAGGATTTCAACGGACGCTTATTCGCGCCAGTCATAGCCTTACCGCGACGGCCGTTATCGAGCAAGGAGTCAACCGCTTCTTGCAACATCCGCTTTTCATTGCGGGTGATGATTTCCGGTGCGCGCAATTCCATCAAGCGCTTCAAACGGTTGTTACGGTTGATGACGCGGCGATACAAGTCATTCAAATCAGAGGTCGCAAAGCGGCCGCCATCGAGTGGCACCAATGGGCGCAACTCTGGTGGCAACACTGGCAACACTTCCATGATCATCCATTCTGGCTTGATGCCGGAACGTTGGAATGCTTCCAATACTTTCAGACGCTTAGCGTATTTCTTGATCTTGGCTTCGGATTTCGATTCACGCAATTCGACGCGCAAGGTTTCTGCATCGCGGTGAATGTCGATCGAGCGCAGCAATTCACGGATACCTTCGGCGCCCATGAATGCGGTGAAATCATCGCCGTATTCTTCGTACTTAGCAGCGTAGTCGTCTTCCGACATGATTTGGCATTTTTTCAGCGGGGTCATGCCAGGATCGGTCACAACATATGCTTCAAAATACAAAACGCGTTCGATATCACGCAAGGTCATGTCCAGCACCATACCCAAACGGGATGGCAAGGATTTCAAGAACCAGATATGCGCAGTAGGGGATGCCAATTCGATGTGGCCCATGCGTTCACGACGCACTTTGGCCAAGGTCACTTCAACGCCGCATTTTTCGCAGATCACACCGCGATGTTTCAAGCGCTTATATTTGCCGCACAGGCATTCGTAATCTTTGATAGGGCCAAAAATTTTGGCGCAAAACAGGCCGTCACGTTCTGGCTTGAAGGTGCGGTAGTTGATGGTTTCCGGCTTTTTCACTTCGCCGTAGGACCACGAACGGATTTTTTCAGGGGACGCCAGACCAATCTTGATCGCGTCGAATACTTCGGTTTGCTGAACTTGCTTGAATAGATCGAGCAGTGCTTTCATTTGTCACTCCAGTAAAGCGTCAATGACGCTTGGTGGCTGAATAGTGCTGCGAGAGAAGAGTCTATTCGTCTGACCCTGTTCGCATAGTCGGGAGAGCCTAGTCTTGCGACTCAGGTTCCGTCTATACCGGGAACGAAATCCGCTTCCAAACTGCGTACTAGCTAAATGACCTTCGCCCGACACGAAGTCGGGCGAAGATTTTACTTCCAAAATTGCTTTACTAGGCGCTGCGAGAAACAGTAGCGAGTTTCTCGCGTTTTCCTATGATCATTCTCTTTCGAGGTCGATGTCGATACCGAGCGAGCGGATTTCCTTCACCAACACGTTGAAGGACTCTGGCATACCAGCGTCGATCACATGATCACCTTTGACCAAGTTTTCATACACTTTGGTACGGCCATTGACGTCATCCGACTTCACGGTCAACATTTCTTGCAGCACATACGATGCGCCGTAAGCTTCCAATGCCCACACCTCCATCTCACCGAAGCGCTGGCCACCGAATTGCGCTTTACCGCCCAATGGTTGCTGCGTCACGAGCGAGTAAGGGCCAGTGGAACGTGCATGCATCTTGTCATCAACCAAGTGATGCAGTTTCAGCACGTGCATATAGCCAACGGTGACTTTACGTTCGAAAGATTCGCCAGTACGACCGTCATACATCGTGACCTGGTTTTTCGAAGGCGTCATACCCAATTGCTTAGCGATATGGTCTGGATAGGCCAAATCGAGCATGCGCAAGATTTCTTCTTCGTTCGCACCGTCAAACACTGGCGTAGCAAATGGCACACCGTTACGCAGGTTCTTCGCCAAGTCCATGATTTCAGCGTCGGAGAAACTGTCTAGATCTTCAGTTTTACCGGTTTCGTTGTAAATCGTGTTCAGGAAGCCGCGTACTTTTTCCACTTCAGCTTTGGCTTTCAGCATTTCGCCGATACGCAAGCCCAAGCCTTTTGCCGCCCAGCCTAAGTGAGTTTCCAAAATCTGACCCACGTTCATCCGTGAAGGAACGCCCAATGGGTTCAACACGATGTCTGCTGGGGTGCCGTCTGCCATGTAAGGCATATCTTCAACTGGCACGATACGGGAAACCACACCCTTGTTACCGTGGCGACCTGCCATCTTATCGCCAGACTGCAAGCGACGTTTCACGGCCAAGTACACTTTCACCATCTTCTGCACGCCAGGCTGGAGTTCATCGCCTTGCGTCAGTTTCTTACGTTTTTCTTCGAACGCTAGATCGAATTGGTGACGTTTTTCAGCGATAGATTCTTTGATCGCTTCCAACGCTGCCGCTGCGTCGTCTTCCGCTGGGCGGATGTCGAACCAGTGGTATTTGTCCAAATCGTCCAGATATTCTTTGGTGATCGCCACGCCTTTGGCCAGCTTTTTCGGGCCGCCATTGACAACTTTGCCGATCAACATTTTTTCCAAACGGGCAAATGCATCGCCTTCAACGATACGCATCTGATCGTTCAAATCCAAACGATAGCGTTTCAGCTCGTCGTCGATAATTTGCTGTGCGCGTTTGTCGCGTTGGATGCCTTCGCGAGTAAACACTTGAACGTCGATCACGGTACCGACCATGCCCGAAGGCACGCGCAGCGAGGTGTCTTTCACGTCTGAGGCTTTTTCACCGAAGATCGCGCGCAACAGTTTTTCTTCTGGCGTCAATTGGGTTTCGCCTTTTGGCGTTACCTTACCGACCAGCGTGTCACCAGCTTGCACTTCAGCACCGATATAGACGATGCCGGATTCATCCAAACGTGCCAATTGGTTTTCTGCCAAGTTGGAGATATCACGGGTGATTTCTTCTGCGCCTAGCTTGGTGTCACGAGCAATATTAAATAAAATATCGAGGTATAGCGGTCGTCTTCCACCACTTTTTCCGAGATCAAGATCGAATCTTCGAAGTTCAAACCGTTCCATGGCATAAATGCCACCAACATGTTTTGACCCAAAGCCAATTCGCCCAAATCGGTCGAAGCGCCGTCAGCAATCACGTCGCCCTTAGCAACACGGTCACCAACTTGAACGATAGGACGTTGGTTGATATTGGTGTTTTGGTTCGAACGGGTGTATTTGATCAGGTTGTAAATATCAACGCCGACTTCACCTGCAATCGCTTCATCATCATTGACGCGAATCACAACACGGCCCGCATCGATGTAATCCACGATACCGCCGCGGGTTGCCTGCACCGTCGTGCCGGAGTCAACTGCTACCGTACGTTCGATACCGGTACCGACCACTGCTTTTTCCGGGCGCAAGCAAGGTACTGCTTGACGTTGCATGTTGGCACCCATCAATGCGCGGTTCGCATCATCGTGTTCGAGGAACGGAATCAAGGAAGCTGCAACCGACACCACCTGACCTGGCGCCACGTCCATGTATTGGATACGTTCTGGCGAGACCAAAATCGTTTCGCCTGCTTCACGCGAAGACACCAATTCGTCGCACAGACGGCCATCTTTATCAATCGTCGCATTCGCCTGCGCGATGATATAGCGGCCTTCTTCAATCGCCGACAAGTAGTCAATCTGGTTCGTCACCAAGCTGTTTTCTACTTTACGATATGGCGTTTCCAAGAAGCCGTATTCATTCAAGCGAGCATACAACGCCAGCGAGTTGA
This sequence comes from Burkholderiales bacterium, assembly GCA_016197345.1. Lineage (GTDB taxonomy): Bacteria > Pseudomonadota > Gammaproteobacteria > Burkholderiales > Burkholderiaceae_D > JACPVY01. The sequence continues at coordinate 3,669 of JACPVY010000467.1, read as the reverse complement.
TCAGACCAATGTTTGGACCTTCAGGCGTTTCAATCGGGCACACACGACCATAGTGGGTTGGATGCACGTCACGTACTTCAAAGCCAGCGCGTTCACGCGTCAAACCACCGGGGCCAAGGGCCGAAACACGGCGCTTATGGGTGATTTCCGACAGCGGATTGGTTTGATCCATAAACTGAGACAACTGCGAAGAACCGAAGAACTCGCGAATTGCAGCCGAAATCGGCTTGGAGTTGATCAAATCATGCGGCATCAGGTTGTCGGTTTCGGCTTGGCCTAGACGTTCTTTGACAGCACGTTCGACACGCACCAAACCTGCACGGAATTGGTTTTCTGCCAATTCACCGACGCAACGCACACGACGATTACCCAAGTGATCAATATCATCGACTTCGCCGCGACCATTGCGCAGCTCAACCAAGATTTTGATGACGGCCAAGATATCTTCGTTCGACAAAGTCATGTCGCCCGTCAACTCATCGCGACCAATGCGACGGTTAAACTTCATACGACCAACAGCCGACAAATCATAGCGTTCTGCGCTATAGAACAAGCCATTGAACAAGGCTTCCACCGATTCCTCGGTTGGTGGCTCGCCTGGGCGCATCATGCGATAAATCGCGATCTTCGCAGCGACTTGGTCAGTGGTGTCATCCATGCGCAAGGTTTGCGAGATATAGCCACCTTGATCCAAATCATTGGTGTACAAGGTTTGGATATCGGTCACGCGTGCTTCGCGCAAGTTTGCCAATACTTCTTCGGTCAACTCATCATTGGCGTTAGCGACGATTTCACCGGTGTCAGGATTGACGACATTGGTGGCCAGCACGCGACCCAACAAATAATCTTCTGGTACGGAAATATATTTGATACCTGCGCCTTCAATATCGCGCACATGGCGGGAATTGATACGCTTATCTTTGGTGACGATGGTTTTGCCCGTTTTGTCAACGATGTCAAAACGCGCGACTTCACCACGCAAACGTTCGGCAACGAATTCCATTTCGCCGCCGTCAGAGCGCAGCATGAAATTATCGAAGACGAAGAAGTTCGCCAAAATTTGCTCGTGCGACATGCCGATGGCTTTGAGCAAAATCGTCACTGGCATTTTGCGGCGACGATCGACGCGGAAGAACAAGATGTCTTTCGGGTCAAACTCAAAGTCCAACCATGAACCACGGTATGGAATGATACGGGCAGAAAACAACAACTTGCCCGAGGAATGGGTTTTGCCACGGTCATGTTCGAAGAACACACCAGGGGAACGATGCAACTGAGAAACGATAACACGCTCAGTACCGTTGATGACGAAAGAACCAGTCGAAGTCATCAAAGGCAATTCGCCCATGTAAACTTCTTGCTCTTTCATTTCCTTCACGACTGGCTTGGTTGGGGATTCTTTGTCGAGAATCACCAGCCGCACCTTAGCACGCAGAGGCGATGCAAAGGTCAAGCCACGCTGTTGACATTCTTTCACGTCAAAAGGTGGGTCGCCTAATACATATGATAAAAATTCCAGCCGCGCGAAGCCATTGTGCGAGACAATTGGAAAGATGGATGTGAAGGCCGACTGTAAACCCTCATTTTTGCGCAAGGACGGTGGATTGTCCGCTTGCAAAAAGCTCGTATACGACTCGAGCTGGGTCGCCAGCAGGAACGGAACGTGGTGAACGTTAGCGCGCTTTGCGAATGATTTGCGAATGCGCTTCTTCTCAGTAAATGAGTAGTGCATGAACACTCCGTGAGTGACAGGAAGGATAGAGAATTCAGATTTCGAGGGCGCTATGCAAAACATTTCGCCAATTAACGAAACCTCAATTCTTTGCCCTTCTACTTTCCAGGGACACTGTGCAAATTCATGCGGTCGTTGCCATTGTTGCTCTAGCAGCAAACATGCAAAAATCTACTCAGCCATTTTCCAAACGACAAAGGAGCCAAAGCCGAACCTCCTCTTGCGAATGAGGCTCTGGGCTTTGACTCGGGCGCACAAGCTGTGCGCCATGCAAGACAAACGCTTACTTGATTTCTGCTTTCGCGCCTGCTTCTTCCAACTTCTTCTTAGCTGCTTCAGCATCAGCTTTCGAGATGCCTTCTTTCAATGGTTTTGGTGCGCCATCCACCAAGTCTTTAGCTTCTTTCAAGCCCAGACCGGTGATTTCGCGAACTGCTTTAATGACGGAAACTTTGTTCGCGCCGAAATCAGCCAAGATCACGGTGAATTCAGTTTGTTCTTCAGCTTTAGCTGCACCGGTGTCGCCACCGCCGCCGCCAGTACCAACTGCCATTGCAGCTGCGGACACGCCAAATTTGGTTTCGAATTCTTTAACCAAGTCATGCAATTCCATTACGGACATCGCACCAACTGCTTCCAAGATATCTTCTTTGCTAATTGCCATTTGAAACTCCTAATTATTTCAGTAATAACATCAAGATTAGTTTTTACGCGAGAAAAAAACTCAAGCAGGCATTACGCTTCTGCTGGAGCTTCTTTCTTTGCTGCCAAAGCAGCCAAACCACGTGCAAATGCAGACACAGGTGCTTGCATAATGCCGGCCAATTGGGCCAACAGCACTTCGCGGCTTGGGATACTTGCCAACGCTACCACGCCCGCTTTATCGAGCGATTTACCAGCGTAGTTACCTGCCTTCACGACCAATTTGTCATTGGTTTTTGCGAAATCAGCGATGACTTTTGCCGCAGCAACAGCATCTTCCGAAATTGCATAAATCAATGGACCGGTCATTTCATTGGACAGGCTGGCAAATTGCGTACCATCCACGGAGCGACGAGCGAGCGTGTTTTTCAACACACGCAGGTACACACCTTGGGTACGCGCTTTTGCACGCAGTTGCGTCAAGTGACTAACCTGGATGCCACGGTATTCGGCCACGACGATAGTTTGCGCTTTTGCAACTTGCGCAGTAACTTCGGCTACAACGGCCTTTTTGCCATTCAGATCGAGACTCACGGTCAACCTCCAGTAATGATGTTTTGGCGTTAAATCGGATGATTTTTCTGCCTCACATCGTTTCGAACACGGCGTCCGACGTTAGGAGTTCTACTGGCATAACACTTCTCATGCAGTTGAGACTACAAACTCGTTCGGGTACACCATCTGCGTTGGGTTCCGGTAAAACCGGCGTTTAACCTCACGCCTACCTGCTGCGCTTAGCCCAACGGTCTTTGATTGCCTAAACCATTCGGTTTAGCCCAAAGAAACGCCCGCCGCACAAAATTGCGCGACGGGACTTAATTTTTTACTGCCCTGCAAACAGGGCTAGCAGATTACGCTGCCAAAGAAGCTTGATCCAGACGTACACCAATGCCCATGGTCGAAGAAATCGACACTTTGCGCATATACACGCCTTTGGAAGATGCTGGTTTAGCTTTGTTCAACGCTTCAATCAGAGCAACCAAGTTAGTTTTGAGTTGTTCTTCAGTGAACGATTTACGGCCGATAGTCGAGTGAATGATACCGTTTTTGTCGGTACGATATTGCACTTGACCAGCTTTTGCATTTTTCACTGCGGTAGCGACGTCTGGGGTCACGGTGCCAACTTTTGGGTTAGGCATCAAACCGCGTGGACCGAGGATTTGACCCAAGGTACCGACGATACGCATGGTGTCTGGCGAAGCGATCACGATGTCAAAAGGCATATCGCCTGCTTT
>JACPVY010000404.1 GCA_016197345.1 Burkholderiales bacterium | reverse complement strand
TGGCATCGCGCCAGATGCGCAGTTCTGCAAAACGGTCATCATGCGCGTCAACCACGCCGTCGCCGTTGGAATCAAAGCTTGCTAGTTTTGCAAAGCCTGCGCCTTTTTCTGCGCCACCAAACAATTCGCTGATGTTGTCGATACGGCCATTATGGTTGCTGTCGATAGCGAGGAAGCCATCAGTGCCCGAAATCCAGCCCGATTGAATCCCGTGGCCATCGCCCAGCAAATCGAAATTGCCATGGAAATCAGCGCGTGCAATGGTTTTGATACCGTCGCCGCCCAAATCGATCACGATAGGGGTGATAGTCGCATCCCAGCTCATATCGCTTTCGCCCGATTCGAGGAAGGTGATATCGGTGTTAGTGACATTGGCTTTAGAGATGCCATCGCCATTGACGTCGGAATCGATTTGATCGTTGTTGCCAACGTTCTTCACGCCCCATTTCCAGTCATTCATGTTGACGCCGGAGAAGATGACATTGGTTTTGTCAAATTTGAGGTAGTACGAATCTGGCGTCAGATTGCTGAAGTAGTAGTTACCGTTGCAATTGGTGTAAGTCGTCGCCAGCAATTGGTTATTCGCGCTGTATAGCATTACTTTGACGCCGCCAATACCTTCTTCATTGCTGTCTTGCACGCCGTCATGGTCACGGTCACGCCATACTTTATCGCCGATGCAAGCGGTGCGATACAGGCCAGCGTCCAAAGTCAGATTGTTTTCACCGTAGTTGAGGTGAACCCAATTGGTGCGGCCATAGCCATCGACGTCGGAATCTTGCGCATCATTGCCGATATCGCGTTTGGTGAAGTACCAGTCGCATGGTTTCACCACTTCAACGCGGTAGTCGCCGGCGTTCAAATTGCTGAACAAATATTTGCCACTGCTATTGGTGCTTGTGGTGGCGATCACTTGATTGTAGTTGTTGTACAAACGTACCGTGACGCCGCACAGACCGTTTTCGCCTGCGTCTTGGATGCCGTTGTAGTTTTTGTCTTCCCACACGAAATCACCCAAGCTCGCTTTAGCGTACAAGCCAGCGTCTAGCGTGTTATTGGTTTGACCAGCAGCGACAGTCACATAGCCAGTATTGCCATTGCAGTCGATATCGCTATCAATGCTGTCATTGCTGCCGACATCTTTGCTGGTGATGTAGTAGCCGCTAGGCGCTTTGACCGACACGGCATATTTGCCCGCTTCAACATCAAAGCCATAGATACCGTTGCTATCGGTGGTGGTGCTTGCAACCACTGCGCCGCTGGCGTTTTTCAATTGCACGGTGACGCCAGCAATCCCAGCTTCGCCCGTATCTTGCAAGCCATTGCCATTGCTATCCATCCAAACGCGATCACCGATGTGGGCGTTCAGAGCTACTACGCCTGCATCTAAGCTGGTGTTCGATTCGCCCGACGCTAAGGTCACTTGCGCGGTTTTGCCATCAACGGTGTTGGCATCGGAATCAACTTTGTCGTTGCTACCAACATCTTTGCTGGTGAAAGCATAGCCTGCTGGCAGGGTGGTCTTGTCAAACTGTACGCTATAGGTGCCGGGTTTGAGGTTGGTGAACAGGTAATTGCCATTTGCATCGGTGGTGACCGACTTGCCCACCACGACGCCATTCGCGTCTAACAAATTCACTTTGACGCCGGCTAAGCCAACTTCGCCTGCATCTTGCACGCCGTTTTTATTGCAATCCAACCAAACGCGATCGCCGAGTTGCGCGGTTTTGTACAAACCAGCGTCGAGGTCACGGTAGGTTTGACCTGCAGTGACGGTAACTTGATTGCTGTTGCCAGTGCTGTTGATATCGCTGTCGATGGCGTCGTTGCTGCCTGCATCTTTGGTGGTGACAACGTAGCCACTTGGTGCGACCACAGCAACCGAATAGGTGCCTGGATCAACGCTAAAGCTATAGTTGCCGCTAGCGTCGGTAACGGTCGAGCCGACCACCGCACCGGCTGCATTTTTTAATTGCACGGTGACGCCGCCGATACCCGCTTCGCCCGCATCT
>JACPVY010000403.1 GCA_016197345.1 Burkholderiales bacterium | reverse complement strand
TATTGGCAGCCGTTAAGGCAGTGGTTGTAGCGTTCGTCCCTGCTAATACGCTATCAATACTTGCTGCGGTCACCCCACCACCACTCGCTATGCCAGTGGCTTGGCTGGCGATCTCTACCCCGCCGACGCTGAGGCTATAGGTACCGCTCGCGCTCGTGTCGATATCACCAAATGTGCTAGCGCCACCGCTACCGAACAAAGTTGCACTGGTTGCCGTGGTGCCAGCATTTGCGACCACATTGGTGGTACTCGATTTGGCGTTGATAGCGGCTGCTAACGCTTTTGCGCTTTTTGTGCTGCTATCAGTGCTAATGGCAACGCCGTTGATAGTCAACGATCCGTCGGCAATACCGCTCGAGGTAATGCTATTGCTAAGCGCATTGCCTGCCAAACCAAATACGCCGCCGCTAATAGCGCCCAAGCGAAAGCTCAAAGTGGTTGTACCACCATTGCCTATGGTCGCGGTATTGCTAGCGATGCCAGCGGTGGCTAAGGTTTGACTTTGTGCTAATTGCTTGACGTTGATGCTATAGATGCCAGCATTCGCTTTGCTGGTTGCAGACGCGGTAAAGATACTGGTATCCGTCGGTGTGGCTGAGACAGATTGAAAGGTGGCTTGATTACTGAGGCTGGTCAATGAACTTTGCAGGGAACTGACGGCACCGTTGAGCGACCCAAGAGCTGAAATTTTGCCTTGCAAATTCGCTTCTTTCGAATCGAATGTTTGCAATGGCTGACTCTCGACCGCCATCAACTTGGTAATAATACCGTTGATGTCCAGACCAGAACCAATACCTGGGGTTGAAATGCCCACCGTGACCTCCTACTCGTAAAACTACAATATAGTTGATTATCGGCAGTATCAAAGCGTACTTTAGAGGGGGAATCATAGTCCTTTTTTACTTTACAAAGTAAAACGAGGAAATAGATATGCGCTTGACCTTGAATGGTGCGCTGTCAGTATGCGCATAGGAAAAACGGGGGAGGGATCAGATTGCTAGCTGGTATGCAAGAAAAAGCGCCGTGATGATATTGCACACCTGTTTTCACTAAAAAATAGCGAAAAAACAATGAGAAAATAGCCAAAAAATAATGAAAAAAATAACGACAAAAGGCCAATGCCTGATTTTCAACTAAGATCAGGACAAAGGCCATCATCTCTCATGCGAAAAAATTGGCTTGCGGACGGTGTTATAAGCTGAGTGTCGGCTGCTAGGTACTAACCCCAAACGATGGCTAGCAGCTTAACTATTTTCAAAAATATCCTGTAGCTATACTGCTGTCGCATGGCAGCAGCTTTCAGCGAACCGACTTGCCGATATTTTTAGCGTTCTTGTTCTATGTTCTCTTGGTGTCCAATACGGCAGCGTCAGGCAGTGCGCCTACGTTTTACGCCTGCTGTTTCATCAGTAAACCATGCACTGCGGTATCCAATGCTTTCGAGATTTCCAACGCTTCATGCGATGGAATCTGCCGAATAACTTCTTTCGTCTTGCGATCAACCACTTTTACTATCGTACGATTACTATCAGAATCCACCGAAAATTCCAAATCGCGTGACATTGCTTGCAGTGATTTATTGATGTTTTGCACCGCCTGAGTTACTTTTTCCAGCGAAGGAGCTTGGGCGTTTCGCTCCAATGCTTTGTTCGAATCCACTGGTGTAGCTTGGACGTTATCGTTTTCTTCCAAGGCATTTTTGGCGTTGTTGC
>JACPVY010000402.1 GCA_016197345.1 Burkholderiales bacterium | reverse complement strand
GCTCGGGGATGGCATACACCACGGCATCGGCCAGCGCGACACCATTCGTGTCTTGCACCCCCACTTGCAAATTGGCGGCATGACTTGTTCGCGCAGCTAGCCCTAGCGCCAACAGCAAGCTTAACGCCAATGCATGCAATGCAAGCTTGGCAAAATAGCTTGAAGACGGACTTTGCATGGCATCATTTACTTTACCGCTCACCACCGTCGATTGCATGTTGTCTCCTTCGAATGAATTGCTGGCACCAGTGTTGTCACACACTAGGCCGCTGGGAATTGTAACGCCTTTGCGTGCCACTGCTAGATTTTCATTTTCTCCCCCTAGCGCAAGCCTGAATAGCGCAATCTGGCGCAATATTAGGTGCAGTATTTTTTTACGGCGATGCGCCAGCCATAGCGTTTGCGGTTAAGCTAAGCATTGATGCCACACAACTTTCGCATCAGGTGGGACAAAGGGAAATCCCACCCCTTCTAGGCGGAATATCGCGGGTCTGTTGGATCATATTGGATGAGCAATCGCCAATGGAAATACTGATCACTGCCGAACAATTACAACAATTGCAAGAGCAACTACCGCCCTTGCCCGGTGTTGCACGTCTGCAAACACTGCAAGCGCTAGCGTGGTATTGGGTCGAAAAAGATACCTCCACTGCACTCAATTTTGCCCATCAAGCACAAGATTTGCTGAGCATCGTGCACGAGCTTGATGCAACAAGTCGGCAAACAATCAACGCCCGCATTCAATTAACCCATGCGAAAGCCGCCTGGCTAGATGCCGACTTAAAATCCGCCGCTCGCTTTGCGCAAACCGTATTACAAGAAAATCAACTAGAGTGTGCCCAGCATAACGCGCTACTGTGCGCCGATGCCCATCATGTATTGGCGATGGTGTGCAATGAGCAAAGTAACTCGGCACAACGCAATGAACATTGGCAACACTGTATTCGCTATGCACAACTGGCTGGCGATGCCTTGCGTAGTGCGCTACCGCTGGTGTATATGGCAATGCGCGCGATTTCTCCCGACAAAAGCCTGATCACCCGAGAATTCGGCGCATACGATGCGCAGGCGATTACCGCCCAACACCCGGTGCTAGCATGCTGGCTATTTGACTTTTGGGGCGTGGCTGCATTTGACGAAGGCGATTACGCTGCCAGCATTAGCTGCCGCCAGTTTGCCTATGAATATGCGATGACGACCTGCCAGTTGCCACGGGCCATTATGTGCTGTCTCTCGATTGGCATGTGCTATGGCAATTTGAATGATCACGATGCGGCGCTGAAATGGAAACAACGCGGCTTACAACTGGCGCAAGAATGCGCCTGGCCCAGCAGCATGGGCTTGTGCTTGGTTTCCTGCGGCGAAACGCTACGACAATTACACCAATTCGCCGCCGCCCGCACCGTGTTGCAACAAGCCTTTAGCGCGCTAAATACCCTGCCTCAATCGCGCTATTACGCCTTAGCGCTACGCCACGGTGGTTTTTTGGCCTTGGATGAAAACGATACCGATTTAGCGCTGTATTCCTTTCAAGCCTTGCTGCAACACCCAG
>JACPVY010000401.1 GCA_016197345.1 Burkholderiales bacterium | reverse complement strand
GCTTACCTGCTTTCATTGGTCTCGGCGCGGCAATCTTTTTGGTTGGCACAGGTGCGGTGATCGGTTTCACTGTGGCTGGCGCAGCTTGGCGGAACGCCTGCTCGCCACCCTTGAAAAAGCCCATCAAATCTTGTAGGGCAGCGGCTTGCCCAGACATTTGCTGTGCGGTTGCGGCCAACTCTTCGGCCGCCGCCGCATTTTGCTGGGTGGTTTGTGACAAATTCGACATCGCAACGCTGATCTGTCCTAACCCACCGCTTTGCTCTTGCGATGCACAGGTGATTTCCTGTACCAGTTCTGAGGTTTTTTGAATTGAAGGAATCATCGTTTGCAACAAGCTACCGGCATCCTCTGAAATTTGCACCGAGGTTTGCGCCAATTCACCGATTTCTTTTGCAGCAAATTGGCTACGCTCGGCGAGCTTGCGTACCTCCGCCGCAACCACCGAAAAGCCTTTGCCATGTTCGCCAGCACGCGCCGCCTCAATCGCCGCATTCAGTGCTAACAAATTGGTTTGATAGGCGATGTCATCGACGATACCTATCTTCGCCGCGATTTGCTGCATCGCGCTCACAGTCTGCCGCACGGCCTCACCACCCTGCTTTGCTTGCAAGAAAGATTGCTGCGCCCGTTCATCGGTAGCGCGCGAATTTTCGCTATTTTGCGCAACTGAAGCCGTCATTTCTTCCACCGAACTACTGGTACGCACCACGCCTTCGGCCTGCTCACTCGCCGATTTCGACAGGCTATGAGCGGTTTCATTGAGCTGCTCCGATGCCGAGTTGAGCGATTCCGCCGCCGCCCGCACTTGTTCAATAATTTCGGACAAGCGCTCAGTCGTGAGATTCGCATCGCGTTTGAGTTGACCAAACGTGCCTTCATATTCCCGCGTAATGCGTTGTGACAAATCACCTTGGGCTAACGCGGCCAACACCCGCACCACGTCATTCAAGCCAACTTCTGCGGTTTCCATCAAATTATTGATATTGCTGGCAAGCAGTTCGAAAAAGCCCGTTTTATCCTCGGTCGATAAGCGTGGCGTGAAATTGCCATGGGCTGCGTTCTCGACGATTTCGGCGACTTCGTGTTCAACGGCCAATTCCACTGTGCGGTCTTGCCATTCCACTACGGCCCCTAAGCGGCTCTCATTTTGTCCAATAATTGGCGTGATTTTGATGACAAAAGTACGTCGCCCTATCGTTATCTCAACTTTGTGCGTGCTCTGCAAATTCGCTAGCAAATTGTGGGTCTGCGCGGAATTGCGATGAAATACATCGAATTTCTGGCCAATGATTTGCTGGTGGTCAAAATGAGGCAGATGTAGGCGCATGTCTTCTTGGGCGACGGCAAACATATTCAACACAGCCGCATTACCATAATTGATTATGCCGTCGGCGTCAGCAATCATGACGCTAGTCGCACACGCATCCAGCGCTTGTTTAATCCGGGCGTTGATAATGGCTTCACGCGCAGCTTGGGCCAGTGCCTGTTGTACGCTATCCATTGCCTGTGAAATCTGCAATTCCTGCCCTGGCAATCTATCCATCTGTTCAGCAAAGTCACCTTGAGCATAGCCACTGATGACTTGCACAATCCGGCTTTTCACTTGCAAATGCTGTTGCACCAGCAAATTAATTGAATTAGCCATATTCCGATAGCTGCCTTGCAAAGCGTCTAGCGGCATTTTTTGATCGACCATGCCTAACTCATGTTGCTTTGCCATTTCTTGCTGCGCCGTTTCAAAACATTGCAGGGTTTTAATCATGCCGCTTAAAGCAGTCATCAATTTGCCGATTTCGTTTTGGCTGCGAATTTCTACTTTGGCAGACATTCGGCTCCGACATCACGACGGGGGGGCTTTACACCAACAGCCTCTACTTCATTGACTACATC
>JACPVY010000400.1 GCA_016197345.1 Burkholderiales bacterium | reverse complement strand
CTCGCTCACATGAGGCTGTCGCAAAAGTGGAAAACGTAGGGTGGGCAAGCTGCCCACCATTGCCTATGATTAATGAGACAGCTATTTTTGGTGCAATAAATTAAATAATTTTCATTAAAACGACATAAAAAACAGAGACCGTGGGCAACTTGCCCACCCTACGAAAACCAACAGCGCCTTTCGCGACGGCCTCACATTAGCGTGACAAATCAAATCTTAAATTGGCTGCGGCTGGCCTAGCGTCTCAAAATGGCTGAGCAATTCGTGTAAGGCGGTGCTGGGATTGAATTCGCCGGTTTTGTGTGCGTCTTGCAAAATCCTTGTCGCATGCTTGCGCGCTTGCGGCAAATTGCTGGTCAATAGCGCAAACAAGCGTTCGGCTTTGTCATAGTCTTGCATTTCCGGCTTTTTACGCAAATCGGCTGCAACTAATTCGGCCGCTGATTTTTTGCCGCTAGCGATATACGGCTTACAGCTATAGCCAAAGTGCAATAACAACCAAAATTCATAGCAAGGATAAGAGGTGATCAGCCGTACTTTCTCAGCCTTTTGCACCGCCTGTTGTGCGGCGCTAAAGGTTTCGTGGGTATCGCGATCTATCACACAAAATATTTGGTCATAGTTTTTTTGCTCGCGTAACGCTTCTTTGGCGATGCCCAGCGGATCGGTTTTGCCGCAGTGGATAATTTTCACTTCCAACTGTGCACGAAAATAAATCGCCGCATCTTCCAGATAGTGTTTGGCGGATTTGCTATCTTCGCAAATCACTAGCACCTTGGGCTGTGGCTTGAATTTGGCGGGCTTACGATTGAAATTGGCCATCGCTGAAAGCCCTATCTCTTACGCAGCAAAGGCAAGCCACGGTAGCGCCCTTCGTAATAGCGTTTTTCGATATCCTCACTTTCGCGCCCGGCAAAATCGTGGATGGAGCGCAATTGGGTAGCTCCGTTAGCATCGCGTTCGGTGATCCAAAATTGATCACGCCGCAGGATTTTGGCATCCATTAAGTGGGTGTCGTGAGTGGTGAAGATCATTTGGTTGGAATGTTCGAGTTCTAGGCGCTTCTTCAGCAAGGCGATGATGATGTTGGGGTGTAGGCTGCTGTCGAGTTCGTCGATAGCTAGCAATCTTAGGTCAAATTGCGGCCTAGCATTGAGACTAACCCACAGTACCCAAAAACCAATTAAATTGCGCGTTCCTTCCGATTCTTCGCTCAAACGAAATTGAGCTGAGCCTAAAGCCGTCTGATGCATTAAACGAATCTTCCTTTCAGCCGATAAGCTGGAATCTTTCAGAAACTCAATCTGTGTGATGGGCACGTCGATTTCTTGCAAAAATCTAGCTACCCCTTCCGCTATTTCTGCTCTCTCTTCGATCAACTTCAAAGTTTGCTGCAAAGCTGGAGTCATTCCATTTCTAACAGCACGATTCCAATCTAACCATTCAAATGGGGCGCGCAACTGTTTCAAATTTTCACTGGAATTCGCAACCGCCTGCACGATAAAAAGCGTTCTTGGCCCGGTCAAATTCTGCCAAGCTTGGTGCACCAAATCCCCACCCTCTAGCGTCGCACCAAATTGATAGTTTTCACTCACGCCATCAAACTTACGCTGATACAAGAGCGTTTCTTTCCCATAAGGAAAAACATACAACTCTTCGCGCCAAATACGTTGCTCAGTCGCCGCTAAAATATACTGATAGCGTATGCCATCCGTAACAAAATTCCATTCAAATTCGCTAGGCTTATCTTGCAAAACTGGATCAAAACGAAATGAACTAATTGGTAAGTGCTCCGAATTGCTGGCAGCCGTTATCCCACTAAATATCCCCAACGCCAAAATCAAATTACTCTTACCCGATGCATTCGGCCCATACACCGCCGCCACTTTCAACAAATCCGGCAGCTTTTCCCCTGTCACCTCCGGCTTGAACACATTTTCCTTTTTTTGCAAGCGCGGTGCCGCTACCATCGACAAGGTTTGCTTGTCACGAAAGGAACGGAAATTACTGACGGAAAATTCGATCAACATGGTGTTTTTTGGCAGATAAGGAAATAATTACAGCAATATTAGCCAATTTTCAGAACTTAAGTGCAGAATTTCTGCAGTTGCTTAAGGTAAAGCGGAATCACAACAACACGGCTAATCCAACATTGCGCCAAACCATGTGGACAAATAGCAAGATCAGAAACGATTGTGACAAAAGGGGATGAGGCTATGGTGAAGAGGTAACGCTAATGCACCAACCGAAAAAACTTGCGTATACTACTCAAATAATTATGCGCTTCATGCCCCACTTCTGATGCGTGTTCAATTTTCAGCGCCGCTTGTTCTTGGCTGCGCTGACTGAGGATGTGGGCGAATTCGTTTGCTAATTCGGGGCGTTGATGCAAGATCGTGGCAAACATCTCTTTATCGAGGCGATAGCACAGCGCGTCGCTACGTGCCGTTACCGTCGCACTACGCGCAGCGCCCGTGAGCAAGCCCATTTCGCCGAACACATCACCTTCTTTCAAGGTGGCCAAATGCGTGCGCTGTTCGTGATTTTCCAGCCAGACGTCGGCCTCGCCCTCAACCAGCAGATAAAGCCAATGTGCCACTGCGCCTTGCTTAGTCATCACATCGTTTTTGACAAACGGCGCCACGCGCAAGGAAGCGGCTATTTGTGCGATTTCATCATCGCTCAACTTGGCAAACAGGCTGACACGGCGTAGCGCTTTTTGACGGCGCGCTAGCTCATGCTCTTGTTGCGCCAGCCCCGCCTTCCCAGCCGGATTGACCAGATTGACATCCATACACGGATGCGCCAGTGAATAATTTGCACGTTTCAGAGCACTATAAAAATGGACACGCACCCGTGAATCAGTGCCATCGTCATGGCGCGGATCGAGTAGCCAATAGCGCACTGCATATTCGATTGCGCCGCCGCGACAATCGAGGTCGATGCACTCAACGGGCGGATTGGTCGCCACATAATCAATCTGCGCTTCGCGCAAGGCTTTGTGCACCGTGTTGATGACGTCTTGCGGCGCAATGTTATCGCCCACCCAAAATTTGATCCAGCGCCGAAACTGCGGCATTTCGATGCGGCTATAGACATCGACTTTGGCTTTCATCATCAGGCTATTCGGCACCACGATCAAATGGCCATTCGTGGTACACACATCAGTATGCCGCCAATGTACTTCCATCACTTGTCCTCGCACGTCATCAATGCAGATCCAGTCACCGATACGCACTGAATTATCCAGTTGTAGCGCGAGTCCACCCAGAATATTGCCTAGCGTTTCTTGCATGGAAAACGCTATCAGCCCGGTGATGACGGCCGAGGTGGTGACGATGCCGGTCAAATCCAAACCAGCGGTACGCAAACGCACCATGCCCCACGCGATATAGGTCAGCACTAGCAGAATATCTTCCAAAATAGCGGGCGGGGCGAAACCTAGTCTGGGCAGCAACACGCGAAACGCGGTCAAGCCGCAGATGCGTATCAATAACAGACCTAGGCTAAGTGTGGTCAATTCATCGAGCAAACTAGCGGCTTGCCGCAGATTGAGCAGAGCTAAGGGATGAATCAAAAGACTTGCCAAAAAACAGGCGAGGCAAAACAAGAGGTTATTGCGCAACATTGGCCCGGATTCGGCTCGGTGGCGTGTTAATTGACGTTGCGCGAGCGCCGCTACCACAATCGCAGCACTTAAGAGTAGATGCCATTGGCTGAACCAGCCGCCGGCGGCAGTGGCAATCTCACTCATGGCATGACGCCTCATTGGAATTGGGATGGGCCTGCGTGAAAGACGAGAACGGATGCATGCATCTTATCTGAAAACAATGCCCGCAAGAAAGTAAGATTACATTGCTGTATGCCACGCAACACCATGTTGGCGATACCATGCGTTGGCGGCCATTCACCGGGCCTGTCGGGAGGTAGTAGACTAGTTGCCATCAGGAAAAATTTACATGACTCAATAGATTTAATATTGCGCCAGCAATGGCATGGAATTCCTTTATAATTCAGGGTTTTGGATGAATTTCGCGGAGTATTTTTATGCCGATTTACGCTTACCGCTGTGAAGCGTGTGGTTTTGCCAAAGATGTATTGCAAAAAATGTCCGATCCAGAGCTGACGGTTTGCACCTCTTGTGGCCAACCCGCTTTCAAAAAACAACTCACCGCCGCCGGTTTCCAGTTGAAGGGAACAGGCTGGTACGTCACCGATTTCCGTGGTGGTTCTAGTTCTTCTGCCGCCACCAGCACCACCCCGAATACAAATAGCGATAGCAGCGCTAGCGAATCCAAACCCGCTAGCACCGATGGAGGAAATGGCGGCAGTGGTAATGCCGCCAGCAGTAATGCCAGCGCGGCTAGCAGTACCAATAGCGGTACTAGCGGCGGCACGAAAACTGATTAAGCACTCCTTGCCGTACTTTTAGCTTCACCCTTAGCACCCCACGAATTGAGCACATGCGTAAATATTTTGCCACTGGTCTATTGATCCTCGTTCCCATCGCCATCACGGCGGGGGTTTTGCATTGGGTCTTTACCACGCTCGATCAGCCTTTGTTGATTTTGCTGTTGCCGGAACAGATGCGCAGCAAATACACCTTCACCGGCTTGAGTGCGCTGATGACCTTGGCGATTATCTTTTTGACTGGGGTATTAGCGCATAATTACTTTGGGCGCTATGTGGTTAGGCTGTGGGATCAGTTTTTAGCGCGGATTCCCGTCGTCAACTCGATTTATTCCAGCGTCAAGCAAGTTTCCGATACTTTGCTCTCGCCCAATGGCAATGCATTTCGGCAAGTGGTGATGATTGCTTACCCACATGCCAATGCGCGCACCATTGCCTTTTTGACTGGCGCCCCTAGCGGTGAAGTAGCCAGCCATTTAGAGGGCGAATACGTCAGCGTTTATGTGCCGACGACGCCGAATCCCACTTCTGGCTTCTTTTTGATGATGCCCAAGTCTGAAGTGGTGGAATTGAATATGAGTGTCGATACTGCCCTGAAATACATTATCTCGATGGGGGTGGTGGCGCCAGACGCCACTCCGCCGCTACAAAAATAATCTGAGCATTCCATTTTCTTGAAAGATTGGTAAATATCATGTCTATGCGTACCCATTACTGTG
>JACPVY010000399.1 GCA_016197345.1 Burkholderiales bacterium | reverse complement strand
ATTTGTTTATTGAGTAAAATTTTAATGCTATCAATATCTAGCGCTTGGTGTACGCCATATTCGCGCAATTTGGGGCCAGCCCAAGTATTGAGTTTGAGTAAGAATGTAGGAATTTGATCGCGTAATTGCACGCCTTCTTTTTGCAAAACTGGTACGACGATCAAGATTAAGGCTAGTACTGCTGATAGAAAGATCAATATCACCAGCACGACGGCAAGGGAGCGCGGGAGATAAAACTTGCCAATGCGGAATTCAGTGAATTTATCGACGCCGGGATTGAGTGCATACGCTAACATTGCAGCCGCAATGAACGGGGTCAGCACAGAGCTGAGTAAAAACAGCAAAAACAGTAACGCGCCCCACAGGGAAATCCAAATCACGCTTTGTTTTTGCTCAGACGTCAAGGTAAATAGCATGGGCAGGCAAAAATGTACAAAAAACTGCGGGTTGACAGGGCGCTTTGTTAAAATAGCGGCTGTTGGCTGGCGGCATGTTGCCGTCAGCTCGGGATGGGCATCTTGAAAGCGCCTATTTTACTGCCTATGAACCGTATCACCAAACTCACCACTACTACCGAGCAACCATGAGCACAAATTCTCCTGTTTCACTCTCCTACCGCGACGCTGGCGTCGATATTGATGCTGGTGACGCCTTAGTCGAAGCCATTAAACCTTTTTGCAAGCGCACCATGCGCGAAGGGGTGTTGGGCAGCATTGGTGGCTTTGGTGGTTTGTTCCAAGTCAGTCAAAAATATAAAGAGCCAGTGCTGGTCTCTGGCACTGATGGCGTCGGCACCAAGCTGAAATTGGCTTTCATGCTCAATCGTCACGATACCGTTGGCATCGACTTGGTGGCCATGAGTGTGAACGATATTTTGGTACAAGGTGCAGAACCTTTGTTTTTCTTGGATTATTTTGCTTGCGGCAAGTTGGATGTCGCTACCGCAACCGATGTCATCAAAGGCGTCGCTGCTGGGTGCGAACAAGCGGGTTGTGCCTTGAT
>JACPVY010000135.1 GCA_016197345.1 Burkholderiales bacterium | reverse complement strand
CTTGTACTTCGCTGATATTGGTCCGTCCCTCATCTTGGCTATGATTGTGCATGGCGAAGCTTTGTAGCGTCAGGCTGTCCCCATTTTCAAATTTCCACGCTAAGCGCGGTGAGAAATTGATGACATCGGAGCGATTATGCGATTGCGTAAAACTGTCTTCTTGAAATAACTGCTGACCATTGCTGTCTAGGTCAAAGTCGCTGGTCAGGGTAGTGGTGCTGCGCTCGTTTTGTGCGAGTGTCCCGGCTAAGGTATAGGTCAGATTACCTACTTTGCCGGGGACTGTCACCGAAACGTTGGGTAATTGTTTGCCTTCGTAAATGGTATCGGTGATGTTGAGCTGTACATCGCGCTGTTGATAGCCTTCGCGCAAAATGATGTTGATGGTGCCGGCGATGGCTTGTGTCGAATGCTCGGCCACGCTGCCGCGGATGACTTCAATACGTTCTACCTGATCCGGCGAGAGCGATTCGAGCGAAAAACCGCGCGGGGCGCGTTCGCCATTGATCAAAATCTGCGTATAGCCACCACCCATGCCACGCATGCGGATTTCGCCACCGCGCCCGGCGCGGCCACCTATGCTAACGCCCGGTAAGCGCTTGAGCACTTCGCCTAGGCTGGTATCGCCATTGCGGTCTAATTCTTCGCGGCCAAATATCAATTTGGCGGCGCTCGCTTGGCGGCGTTGGTCGGTGTCGTTGCCGCGTGTGCCTGTCACCACCACCTGTTGTTTGCCATCTTTCGCGCTTTTGCCTGCTGCGCTGGTTTCCGCATTATTGGGGACAGTGCTATCCGGCGCCGCCGTTTGCGCTAGGCTAAAGCTGGCCGGGAAGATCAGCGAAATCAGGAAAGCAAGACGACTCGGTTTGAGCATGGCGCTAAATTGGTTGGATGGTTGATTTGACATGCATACTCCTTGCTAAATTGTGCTGGCATTTTTAACGATGCACTACGACCGCGATTACAGCACTAAAGTTGCAGCAATTCGGTAGAACCAGAGCTTACTTTACATAACTTTGCTGAAATAAATTCTTGTTAATGGGGGGCTGTTGCGAATGTGGAAAAACATAAGGCGAGCGGGATGTGGTGCGTTGCCTGTTAGGTAAGTTATTTGGCATTGCAGAAGATGACATTTAATGTTGTTCAGAGTACGCAATTGGCTAAAAATATCAAAAGTCAAAAGCCCAAAGACCGTGGGCAACAAGTTGCCCACCCTACGGTGCTTTGCTGAAATAAATTCTTGTTAATGGGGATGTCGCGAAAGGTGCTGTTGCTTTTCGTATGGGCGGGCTACATGCAGCCCGTCGCTTTGTGGACAACATGTTGTCCGTCGATGTTCGGGCACAAGCCCACCGCTTTTGATTTTTAAAACAATTTTTTAGTATGATTTTTATTGAAGTCATTGCCAAAAACAGCATGTAAATTAATCATCGGCAATGGTGGGCGAGTCGCCCACCCTACGATGTGCGTTTTGCGCCTAGCTTACAAACGCGATTGACTTGAAATTGGGCAAAAAAAAGACACCTCGTATTGAGATGTCTTTTTTCTGGGACAGACCAGATATCAATCGTGCTTGTAGATATCGTTATGCACGGTTTCTTTCACAAACAAGAAGCCAATCAAGGCTGTGGCTAGCGCAACGGTAATTGGGTACCACAAACCAAAGTAGATATCTCCCTTAAAAGCCACCAAGGCAAATACGGTGGTTGGCAATAAGCCGCCAAACCAACCATTGCCGATATGGTAAGGCAGCGACATCGAGCTATAGCGGATCTTGGTCGGGAACATTTCGACCAGCATCGCCGCAATTGGGCCATACACCATCGTGACGTAGATCACCAACACCAACAGCAGCAAGAAAACCATAGGGCGGTTGACTTGTTCATCATCTGCTTTGGCTGGATAGCCTGCCGCTTTGATTGCTTCTGTCACTTCTTTTTTGAATGCAGCTTCGCGTTTTTTGCTATCTGCATCAAAGTTCAAGCCATCTGGGGTCAAATTCGCTTCAAAAGACTTAATTTCCTTGTCATTGATACGAATCGTTGCCAAGGCGCCAGTAGGGCCAGCTTCATTGGTGTAGTTGACCGATGCCGCTGCCAAGACTTGTTTTGCAATATCGCAAGACGAGGTAAATTTCTTTTGCCCGGTTGGGTTGAATTGAAATTGGCAGGTTGATGGATCGGCACTGACGGTGACAGGTGCATTTTTCAATGCATTTTCCAAAGCTGGGTTAGCGTAGTGCGTTAAGCCAGCAAAGATAGGGAAGTACGTCGCTGCGGCCAAGATACAGCCACCCAAAATGATAGGTTTGCGGCCAATTTTGTCGGATAGCGTGCCAAAAAAGATGAAGAATGGCGTACCGACTAACAACGATGCGGCGATCAACAAGTTAGCGGTCGTCAAATCCACTTTCAAGGTTTGTGTCAAGAAAAACAGCGCATAGAATTGGCCGGTGTACCAAACCACAGCTTGGCCAGCGGTCAAGCCAAACAAAGCGAGAATCACGATCTTGAGATTGCACCAAACTAAGAACGATTCGGTCAACGGTGCTTTCGAGGTTTTGCCTTCTGCTTTCATCTTGGCAAATGCAGGCGATTCATTCATCGACAAACGAATCCAGACCGACACGCCGAGCAAGAAGATAGAAACGAGGAAAGGAATGCGCCAGCCCCAATCCGCAAATTCTGCATCACCCATCAGCTTACGCACGCCCAAAATCACCAGCAAGGATAAAAACAGGCCCATGGTAGCGGTGGTTTGAATCCATGCGGTGAAAGCGCCACGCTTGTCGTGCGGTGCATGTTCAGCGACATAAGTTGCCGCGCCGCCATATTCACCACCGAGCGCTAAGCCTTGCAAAATACGCAGCGAGACTAAGATGATAGGCGCGCTAATGCCCCAGTTTTCATAACTCGGTAAGATCCCCACCACAAAGGTGGAAGCGCCCATGATCACAATCGTAATCAAGAAGGTGTATTTGCGGCCGATCATGTCGCCCAAACGGCCAAACACCAGCGCGCCAAACGGCCGCACGATAAAGCCTGCGGCAAACGCTAGCAGCGCAAAAATGAAGCCTGTATTGGGATCAGTGCCAGTAAAAAATTTCTTGGAGATGAAGGGGGCTAGTGAACCATATAGATAGAAGTCGTACCATTCAAACACGGTACCTAGCGATGAGGCAAAAATCACCTTTCGCTCTTGCGGGGTGATTCCTTCGCTGCTTTCGATTGCGGTTGTCATTTGCGTTCTCCTGTATTTTCCGGTTTGCTATGCCAGCAATTGCGTATGCCGTCCGAATTGTGATAGGCGTGCTGAGGTCTGGGCACGTTGGAGCAAAGCATGCTCTGTCAAGCTTACGGCAGGCTTGCATTTTGGTCAGGAAATAGGGATTTGCAAAAATTTTTTGCGTAAATGTGACAGCGCATTTTGAGCGGGATTGTGGCGATGAAGAGGGACAGGTTACTGCTGCGACGCAACAAGTTGGTGCCGTCAAAAGTAGTGTGTTTCTGAGTGGAATTGCTGACAAATAAAATTTGCGAACGACCGTGCGGAAATATGCTATGCTGGCTCGCCTTTGGGGTAGCAGTTATATCGCAGGTCGGCAAGCCAGCACAGTTTGCTGAGCTTTTTTCTACATCGCTAGCGGAGAGTGGAATGGCATCTTTGATTTTATCGCGCCGTGATCTTGAATTTGTGCTCTATCAATGTTTGCAAGTGGAGCAGCTATGCCAACGCGAACGCTATAGCGAGCACAATCGCGCCACCTTTGATGCCGCGCTCGATAGCGCGGAAAAAATGGCATCGGAGTTGTTTGCGCCGCACAACAAAAAGAACGATCAACACGAGCCGCATTTTGATGGCGAGCGCGTCAGCATCAATCCCGAAGTCAAAATGGCGCTCGATGCATTTGCCGCCGCCGGTTTTGTCGCCGCTGGGCAAGATGCTGAATTTGACGGCATGCAATTGCCGTATGTGGTCGAAAAAGCGCTCTCGACCTATTTCACCGCTGCCAATGTCGGCACCGCATCCTATCCTTTCCTCAGCGTTTCTAACGCTAACACCATTTTGAAGT
>JACPVY010000134.1 GCA_016197345.1 Burkholderiales bacterium | reverse complement strand
CCCATTTACATTGCCAATTGAGCATCAACAAATCCGCAAAGAAATAAGCCCTCCATACCAGCCGATCTTGATAATCCAAGAATACGCTAGGCAACACGTTTTTCCCCCTAGGCTATAATCGCGCTACTTGCCGCCTCCCTAGAGCATAGCCATGATAGATCCCCGCCAATTCCTTGCCGCTTTGTTTGCTGCGGCGACGACTGCTGCCCAGCCTGCCCATTGCTTGCCGCTCTTCTTGCCGCCCGCACCCAATGCAGGGCGAATTATTGTGATTGGGGCAGGAAAAGCGGCGGCGGCAATGGCCCGCGTGGTCGAATTGCATTATCCACACAGCGACATAAGCGGTTTAGTGGTAACCCGCTATGGCCACCAAGTGCCATGTGAAAAAATACGCGTGGTGCAAGCAGCGCATCCTGTCCCAGATCAGGCAGGCATGCAGGCGGCGCAAGAAATTCTCAGCTTAGTCGCCAATTTAACCAGCGAAGACGTCGTGCTGTGCCTCATTTCCGGTGGCGGGTCGGCGCTGTTAGCGTTACCGGCCGGCGATATCACCCTCGCGCAAAAGCAAGAAATCAACCGCGCCCTGTTGATCAGCGGTGCCACCATTAGCGAAATGAATTGCGTACGCAAGCATTTATCAGCGATTAAGGGTGGCCGCCTAGCGCTCGCGGTCGGCCCGGCGCAATTGCATACATTGCTGATTTCGGATGTCCCCGGCGATGATCCGGCGACGATAGCCAGTGGCCCGACGCTTGCCGACGCCACGACGCGCCAGCAAGCGCTAGCGATTTGCGCCAAATATGAAATCGCCTTACCCGCCACCGTCTTAGCGTGGCTAGAAAGCGAGCAAGCAGAAACACCGAAACCGAGCGCAGAAGGCGTTGCCAATCCATTTGCCCATCACCACACTCATGTGATCGCCAGCAGCCAACAAGCACTACAAGCAGCGGCCCGCCTCGCCCAGCAGTCTGGCCTACATCCGTATATTTTGTCGGATAGCGTTGAAGGGGAGGCGCGTGATGTAGCCTTGGTACATGCCGCCTTGGTGCAGCAAACGCTACGCACCGATGGCAATGAATTTTGCCCCTTCAAACGCCCTTGCCTCTTACTCTCGGGCGGCGAAACCACCGTCACTGTGGATGGTCAAGGGCGTGGCGGCCGCAATAGCGAATTCTTGCTAGCGCTAGCGATTGCGCTCAATGGCGCGCCACAAGTGTTTAGCATTGCCTGCGACACCGATGGCATCGACGGTTCAGAAAATAATGCGGGCGCCATCTGCGGCCCAGAAACCCTGCAACGCGCGAGCGCACTAGGATTAAACGCCAGCGCCCATTTGGCCAATAACGATGCCTATGGCTTTTTTGCCGCACTTGGCGATCTCGTCATCACTGGCCCTAGCCTGACGAATGTAAATGATTTCCGGGCGATTTTGATTTTATAGCGGGTGCTCGATGTCTGAGCATGCGCATATACAAATCATGTCCCCATTTTAAAAAGCGAGCGAAATTTCAGTGTCGTGCAACAGACATACCCATTGCACGACGCAGAGATTTGCTGCTGCAACAAACCGAGCCGGGAGGCTCTGTCGTTACACTGGATGTCAATGAAACTGAACAAATTACCCCAGCAACACCAAGGTTTGCCGCGCCACCTCTCTCGTCAAAACACCGCCTCACTTTTGCGTCATAGTGTTTTACTCGCGCTTCCAGCGCTATCTGCGCTGATTGCTAACCCTGCGCTAGCGGCAGACAGTGCGGCGAGCGCAAGCAATCAACTGCCTACGCCCGCTGCGACCACTGCACCTGCTGCTACGTCAACGACAACGACAACTCAAAGCGTCATCATCCGCGAGACAAAAAGCAGTGAAAGCGAGCGCCGTCACGACACTAGCGCCCGCGTTGTCATCGACCACGCCGAGCTGACGCGCTTCGGCGATCAAGCCTTGACTGATGCCTTAAAACGCATCCCCGGCATCACGATTACCACCGCTCCCGGAGCTTACATTTAAAGAGGGATTTGGGAAGTTAAGGTCATCAGTTATTGACAGACATGCAAAAACATAATTTGGCTTGCCAAAAAGGAATATTGACAAAAAAACAATAATCAAGTGTAAATTTAAGGACTTATGCATATAATT
>JACPVY010000133.1 GCA_016197345.1 Burkholderiales bacterium | reverse complement strand
GCGCCGAGTTAGACAAAAAGCTGCAAGCGGCGACCTTGGAACAAGTCAATGCGGCATGGCAGCGCAAAATCAAACTTAGCGATTTAGCGGTCTTCATTGCGGTGGATGAAGCCAAAATGCGTGCGGCTGGCAAATAAGGAATCCCTATGAAAAGCTTTAAACGCATGGCCAATTACAATTTTTCCGGCAAAGTGGTGTTGATTACCGGAGCCGGTGGTGGCATTGGCCGCGCTAGCGCGCTGGCATTTGCGCAAATGGGGGCTAGCCTCATGCTTTCGGACATCAACGAAGTGGCTGGCTTAGAGACTTATGCGGTGGTTGGCATGACGAAAAGTGCCGCCGCAGAATATGGCCGGGCGGGTATTCGCATCAACACGGTCTGTCCCGGCGTCACGCGCACAGCGATGATGGAGCGTGCTTTAGCGCGTGAACCCAAGCGCGAAAAATGGCTGAAAACCGCCCACCCAATTGGCCGTATTGCGGAAGCCGATGAAGTCGCGCAAGCCGTGCTGTGGCTATGCTCAGATAGCGCGTCGTTTGTCACTGGCCATCAATTGATGGTCGATGGTGGATTGGTCGCGATTTGACGCTATCATGATGTCCCTGCTGTTTGGCAGACCGCGCTAGCACTTTACGCTAGTGCATTCTGCCAACGCTGTTCCTTCCTAGGCCAGTCTTTGCCGGTGCAAGCTGTGCAATCAACCCAGTCAAACAATCAAAACAATCAAAATAATCAACAAAGGATGCAGAATGAAACGGAGAAATTTTGCGCTAGCGGCGACCTTGCTAGGTTCATTCGTTGCCACCAGCTTTTTAAGTGGCTGCGGCAACATGGCTACAACACCGCAAGCCAACAATTCCGCTGAAAGCAAACCGCTGCAAGCACAGCTAGACGCGAAATGGTTTAAATTGCCGACCGAAGCCTATAAAGGCAAGCAAGATGACGTTTTTTTCTTGAATGAAAAACTCGGGTTTTACGTCAATGGCCAAGGCAAAATCTATCGTAGCCAAGATGGTGGTTTGAGTTGGAAATTAGTGCTCAATCAAAAGGGGACATACTTCCGCGCCATCGGCATGGTCGATGAAAAGCATGGCTATGCCGGCAATATCGGTACCGACTATTTCCCCGGCGTCACCGACGAAACACCGCTGTATGAGACCGAAGATGGTGGCGATAGCTGGCATGCGGTGAAAAACTTGCCCGGCACCCCAGTCAAAGGCATTTGCGCCATTGATATTTTGCAATCACGCTTTATCAATGCCGGCAATCTCGATCAGCGCACCATCATTCACGCCGGTGGCCGCGTCGGTAGCCCGGCACAATTGCTACGCTCGCTTGATGGCGGCAAAAATTGGACCAAAATCGACATGAGCAAGTGGGTCTCGATGATTGTCGATGTCAAATTTTTTGATGAAATGAATGGCATCGTTTTTGCTGGTAGCGACCCCGAAATCGAACGCTCGCACGCCTTGATCGTGGCCACGCATGATGGTGGCAAAACCTGGGAAAAAGTGTATCAATCGCAACGCGCATTTGAAATGACGTGGAAAGGCAGCTTCCCTAGCCGCGAAGTAGGCTATGCGACGATCCAAAACTATAGCTCGGACAAAAACGAAACCCAGCGCTATATCGTCAAAACGGTCGATGGTGGCAATAGCTGGAAAGAAATGCCGCTGGTCAAAGATGCCGCTGTGCGGGAATTTGGCGTTGGCTTTGCCAATGAGCAACTAGGTTGGGTTGGCACCACGCAAGGTGGCTTCGAAACCCGTGATGGCGGGGCCAGCTGGCAAAAAGTCGAAATTGGTCGTTATATCAACAAAATCCGCATTTTGCCCGATGGCAAAGGCAGCTTTAGCGCCTACGCGATTGGTGCCGATTTGTATAAATTCGGTATCGTGCCAGCGAAGCTGCCAAAAGCACCAGAAGCGCTTCCTGCAACGGTGGGTAAGCCATAATGACATGGTGGGCGCTGCTCTGCCCACCATTGTTTGCACTATTGCGCCAGTAGAGCCGCGGGCCGTTTGTGTGCGATACGACTGGGTTGCCCAGCCTTAGCACGGCGCCGCCCGCCATTGGCTTCTGTGAGCGTGAAAAACTGCATTAAATCTTGTAGCTGCTCAGCTTGGCTAGACATCTCTTCCGCCGTTGCCGCCAATTGTTCTGAAGCAGCGGCGTTTTGCTGGGTGGCTTGATTTAATTGATTCATCGCTTGGCTGACATCATTTAAATTGTCCGCCTGATTTTGTGAAGCGACTGCAATTTCTTGCACCAGATTCGAGGTTTTGCGGATCGAGGGAATCATGTCAGATAGCACCTTGCCAGCTTTTTCTGACACGGTCACGCTTTCGCCTGCTAATTCACCAATTTCTTTCGCCGCAAACTGGCTGCGCTCCGCTAGTTTGCGCACTTCCGCCGCTACGACAGCAAAGCCTTTACCATGTTGGCCCGCGCGTGCCGCTTCAATCGCGGCATTTAAGGCCAGCAAATTGGTTTGATAAGCAATGTCATCGACGATGCCGATTTTGGTCGCGATTTGCTTCATCGCCGCTACGGTCGCTTGCACTGCTTCACCGCCTTGTACAGCTTCACTTGCCGATTTGGCTGCCATGCCATCAGTGATTTGCGCATTTTCCGTATTGCGTTCAACCGAAGATGACATCACCGAAACCGAATTACCCGTGCGTTCCACCCCTTCGGCTTGCTCTGAGGCCGAAAGTGCGAGCGTTTGCGCAGTGGCG
This sequence comes from Burkholderiales bacterium, assembly GCA_016197345.1. Classification (GTDB taxonomy): domain Bacteria; phylum Pseudomonadota; class Gammaproteobacteria; order Burkholderiales; family Burkholderiaceae_D; genus JACPVY01. The sequence continues at coordinate 7,367 of JACPVY010000133.1, read as the reverse complement.
CTGACTTGGTTGGAGGCGGAAGTAAGGGCATCAGCGGCATTGCGCACATCGGCGATGATATTGGCCAGTTTTTCGCAGGTGGCATTGGCATCGTCTTTGATTTGTCCAAACAAACCAAAATATTGCGCCTCAATCCGTTGGCTTAGATCGCCATTGGCCATCGCCGCCAACATGCGCACGATTTCATGCAAGCCTTGTTCGCTGCTATCCATTAATTGATTGATGCCAGTGATGAGTGTGGCAAAAAACCCGTGTTGACCTGTCAAGGCCATGCGTCGCGAGAAATCACCTTGCGTCGCGCCTTGCACCAATTCCGACACTTCGGACTCGGTGGCGATCTCTGCGGTGCGGTCTTTCCATTCGATCACGCTGCCTAAACGTTGCTTGTCAGCCGAAAATACCGGGCTAATAGCAACAGCAAAAATACGTTTGCCAATCGTTATTTCGGCGCTCAAAGTAGAGCCTTGCGTTGCATCGCTAGCGCGCTGCGCATCTTGATAGAGTGCATCAAGGCGGCTACCAAGAATATTACTGGCTTGGAAATGGGGCATCTGGTGCCGCATATCGTTTTGCGCCTGGTTGAACATGGTTTGCGCGGACGTGTTCAGATAATTAATTTTGCCACTGGCATCGGCAATCATCACATTGGTGGTGCAGTTATCGAGCGCTTGACGAATCCGCGCATTGTCGCTCGCTTCGATGGCCGCTTGTACTTCGTGGGTTTTGTCCTTCCATTCCAGCACCGTACCTAGCCGTGCATGTTGTGGATCAAAAATCGGCGTTGCCACCAGCCCAAAAATGCGGTTGCCGATGGGCATATCGACGCTTTGGCTATTCTCTAATTGCTGCAAATTTGGGCTTTTTCCAAGCTGGCTAAAGGACTGTCCCTGCCATAGCGTGCAATCAAACTGGCTTTGCGCTTGGGCAAAATCGGCCTTGGCGTCTTGTAGCAAATTCTGCAAAGAGGTATTCAAATAAATCACCTGTCCCTGTGCATCTGCAATCATGATGTTGGCTGACACCGAGTCGATTGCAGTTTGCTTGATTAATACTTCTCCCTTCATGTGGGCGTCGTTGCGCGCTAACTGCTGCACCATATCGCTCAGCGCTGCCATCAAGGCACCGAATTCATCGCTGCTACGCGCCTCGATTTCGGTCTGAAATTGCCCCGCCGCCACTTTTTGGGCGATTTGTACGGCGCTATTGAGGGGACGCGTCACGCTGCGTGCCATCCAAGTTGAAATTACCGCTAGCACGGCGACCGCAAGCAAGAGCATGACAATCACCACGATTAGCATTTGGTGATTTTCATTTTTGCTCGCTACCATCGCCTGCGAAGTATTGTCATCGACTTGCTTAACCGTGGCGTCGAGTTCGGTGCGCAATGCGAGGTATTCAGCATTCGCCGTTTGCATCGAGGCGATACCAGTGTTTGGGTCCATTGAGGCTAAATCAATTGCGCCGAGCACCGTTTTCTTGTAGCGCGCCAAAATTGGTTGGGTCCGTCCCACCATCGCATGCAAGGCGCTATTGCTTTGCATTTTGTCGAATTCGGCGACTACAGCATCAATACGTTGTTCGATATTGCGGGTTAATTGTTTGACCGCATTTTCGTCTAGGCTCGCCATAATGGCGATTTTGCCATACACCTCAGCATGGATTTGGCCAAGGGCGATGGTCTGTCCCGCTGCCGAACGATAAGCAGCGAAACTGACATCCTTCAGTTCCACCATGCGTTGTTCTTGATGCTGCATTGCTATTAGCGACAAAGCGCCGATCACCGCCAAACAGAAGAGGGCGGTGATCGGTGCGATGAACATTTTATGAATAATTTTCATCCGCGTTCATCCTTCAATGTAAATTCCTACGCTGTTGCCAAACATCGACTGTTCAGCGGCGACAGCGCAGCGCACACGACGCAGGGGGATTGCTGCGTCGTCAAAGCAAGTAAGGCTAGGGGAACTGGATTGGTGAGAGGGGATAGCTGGCGAGGCGACCGAGCCGCAAGCGCCTTTAGCCAACGCCGCATCTTCAGTTCATCATTTTTGCGAGGATGTGGCAAAAATGTAATTTACGCACACTACATGGCTGCGATCAGCAAATTGCTACGCGATCACTGGCCAAATTTATTTATAGATACCGCCGCAGACAATGGTTTCATCGAGCTTTTCGCAATAGGCTTGCTTAGGCTCGATTTTTTTCGTTTCGGGATTGGTGAATTTGTATTCTTGCCAGAAGGAAGGTTTGGCTTTGGCGGTATCGACACGTTCTTTGACAAAGGCTTTGCCGTCGATATCTTTCAAGTCGATCAAATTTTTACCGACCATTTTGGCGTTGGCACCATGGGCTAGCACCGAGCCATCCATGCCATAGACGACTAAATAAAGGTCGCGGTCGCTAAATTGGCTGCCTTTTTTTGTAATTTCAGCATAGGCTTTTTCGGTGCCATTGGCTTTGATGAAGGCAACCCCTTTTTTTACCATTGCTTCCGCTTCAGGTTTGGTGGCGTTACCAGCGTAAGCGCTGACGCTGCAAGCAGCTAAAACGAGTGCTAGACCACCGCGATACATTGCAGGGAAAAATTGAGACATGGCATTTCCTTTATTTGGGTGAGGGAAATCATGAAGAACCTTGCTTTGCACTGCCTGCAATTCTATGCCAATTTGACAGCATCACCAAAAAATAAATGGTTGCAAAGTAACTGGTACAGAGTTTGACAGCACGGTCGCTATGCGTTGTGGTATCGATGGCTTCAAGCAGGTTCTTGCTCTGGTGTATAGAGTGGGATATCGAGCGTAAACACGGTGCCCTTACCAACGGCGCTTTGCACTTGTAACTGCCCTTGTAGCAAGGAGCCGACGATGTTGTAGCTGATAGAAAGCCCCAAGCCTGTACCACCTTGCCCAAGCTTTGTGGTAAAAAATGGATCGAAGATGCGTTTGATGTGCTGTGCAGAGATGCCACCACCATTGTCGCGAAATTGAATCATGACCCGTCCCGGCGCATCTTGCCGTGCCGAAAGCAGCATGTGTCCCTTGGCGGTATGCTCAAACGCATGCAATAGAGCGTTGTTGATCAAATTGGTGAGAACCTGTCCCAGCGGACCGGGATAGCTGGTTAATTTGATGCCGGTGGGAATGTCTAACTCAATCTGATGCCCGGTGTTGCGAATCTGGCTCATCATCGTCGCCACAATTTCATGGCAAGTTTGGGCAAGATCAAAGCTGCGGCGTTGCGCAGTAGTGCGATCGACCGCCACTTGTTTGAAGCTATTGACGAGATCGGCGGCACTCGTCAAGCCCCGTAGAATTAAGACGGATGCTTCTTGCGCTTCCGCTAAAAACTGGACTAAATCGGCATGCCGTAATTGTTGGCGCTCAAGTTTGAGGCGAATATCATCGGTTTGTTCTTGAAAGCCGCTGGCAATCATCAAGCTATTGCCGATGGGCGTATTGAGTTCATGCGCGACCCCCGCCACTAAGCTACCGAGCGCTGCCAGTTTTTCTTGTGCTACCAACTGCGCTTGCGCCCCTTGCAATTGGCGATAGGCGTTCGCGTTGTCGAGCGCAATCGCGCCATAAGCGCAGAGCGAGCGGAAAATCAGGCGTTCACGTTCACCATAGGCATAGCGTTGCGGCGTTTGCACCGTCATCACACCGAGGATGCGCTCACCAATGGCGAGGGGCGCAAATAATTTTGAATAGCAGGGGATAGTGCCGGGAACCAGATTGGGTAGCGTTTCATCCGGCTCCATATCGAGTAATAGCTCGACGCCTTCGCGCACGCACTTGGCGACATACGACGTCGGATTCGACAAATACACCATATGCTGCCCGAGTGGCTTGCCATTTTCGACACCAAACGCACAATCGAGCGATTGACCATCTGGGGCCAGCAAAAAAATCGCGGATGCCGCTAATTGCCGATGATGTTCGCCTTCGGCTTGCGCGTGCTCGGTTTGATAGCGCACTTGCATCGCAATCGCCCGATTCGTCGCTTCTAGGCTATGGGTTTTTTCGCGCGCGGCAATCGCTTTGAGCGATGCTAAATACGCGTTATCGTAGTCATCCATCCGTGCATATTCGCGCGCCACAGCGTCGAGCAAATCCCCCGGAATCGTAAAGCCTTCAATCGTCGCCGCGACCTCGAGCGCTTGCTCCAAATAGTACAAAGCCGTGCTGCTCGCCGTCATACCATAGGGCGGTAGCAATTGATGGTGAGCATGGATATCTGCCAGCACTTTCAACGCCGCTACTTGGCAATACGCATCATGCGTATCGCGTGCAACTTTCAGCGCTGCTTGTGCTGCCTGCAAGGCCGCTTCGGGTTGCCCGAGGTGGGACAGAGCATGGGCTTGACCGCGCCAGGCGTCGGATTCGAAATCGGCTTGCGATAAGGCTTTGGCGTTGATTTCGAGTTGGCGGAAGTCTTCTAAAGCCACCGCATAGCGTTCTTGCGCTAGCGCCAAATCGCCGGAGTATTTCAGCGCAATGGTGTAATTGCGTGAGGCAGACAGCGGGCGCAATTTTTCCATCGCTTCTTCGAGCAACTCTTGCGCGGCATTAAGTTGCCCGAGCAAACGCAGAGTTTCACCGGTTTGCATCAAGCAGGCACCTATGCTGGCCGACCAGCCACTTTTGCGCGCCAGATCAAGTCCGCGTTGCATCCATTCCAGCGCGGCATGGTGATCATTTAAATTCGTCAGCGAATTGCCGAGATTGGTTGCCGCTACGATGGCCGAACGGATTTGGCCGCTGGCTAGCGCTGCTTCGTAGGAGCGCATGAAATGCATCACCGCCCGACCAAAATCGCTAGAGTGCCCCGATAAAATACCGACAACGTCATTCACCCACAGCGCGAGACCCGCATGGAGAGTGCTTAAATCGTCGGTGAAAAAATGGCTCCAGCGGATTTTGGCTTCATTCACATTGCGAAAGGCATTGATGCGCGCCAGCATGGCATCGGCAATGTCGTGCCGCAGTTGATCGTTGATTCGCAAAGCGGCCTGTTTAGCAGCCTCGAGTTGGCGATTGGTTTCTTGCGAGAAACCACGATGGGAATTATTCCATGCCAGCAATAAGTCGCAGTCGATACTGCCTTCCACATCGTCAATCGCATTGAATAATGTTTGCGCGATTTCGCCTTGCTGGGCAGTTTGTTCTAGGTCCGCATGCAGCATGGCACTTTCAGCAGCAATCAAATGCAGGCGGGCTAAGGCTTGTTGCTGGGCAAACGCTGGATAGGTGTATTGGGCAAGCAGATCACGCACTTCCACGCTTAAGGCGCTACTGCGCTGTGGGTCGCGTTGACGCAAATGCCAAGCCAACGCCAACACTGGTTGCAGACGTGCTTCGCCTATGAAGGCGGGCAGGGCGGCCTCCATTTGTGCAACTTCTTGGTTATAAGCGTATAAATCCATTGCCTTGAGCTGGGTAGGTGCTGCCTCTAAAGTGCTGCAATTATAAAGGGGAACCTCGTAAAAAAACTGTGCGTGCTACTTGCACCCTTGCAATTCTCGCTTTAGCACTTGAAAGCGATGCTTCTCCTTCCACAATTGCCTAGGCGCGTGCTGGGTTTTCACCAGCGTCAAGCTTGGGCCGAGATTGATAGCAAAGATCGTGTCTCGCCCACATCAGCGAATTTAAGCGCTGGCGATTATTTTTTTACTTCTAATGGTAAATCGAGAATAAAACAAGTGCCTTGCATGAGCTTGCTATCAACGCGCAAATTGCCGCCAAGTAAGCCTGTGACAATATTGTGGCTGATCGATAGGCCCAAGCCGCAATTGCCTTGCCCCATGCGGGTGGTGAAAAAAGGGTCGAAAATGCGTTTTAAATCGGCTTCTGGGATGCCGCAGCCATTATCGCAAAAGCGAATTTGTACCCAGCCCGCCTTGGTTGGCGGGCAAAACAAGCGCATTTTGCCTTTTTGCTCGTTAGGAAATGCATGTCGCACAGCATTGCTAATCAGATTTCCCAGCACTTGACCCAATGGACCAGGATAGCTTTGCATGATGATGCCTTCGCTCATGTCGAGTGAAAACTGGTGACCAGCTTGGCGGATTTGATTCATCATCGTTGCCACTAATTCTTGGCAAGTTTGGCGTAAATCGAATTCGCGCCGAATTTCACTGGTTCTATCCACCGCCACTTGCTTAAAGCTTGCAACCAAGGCCGACGCGGTCAACAAGCTTTTTGAAATCAAACTCGCGCCTTGTTCGGCATCGGCCAAAAATTCAGTCAATTGCGCGAGCCGTAAGCTTTGATTGCGTAAGCGTTCGCGTGTCGCCTCGACCTTCAATTGCAAGGCGCTAGCCATCAGCATGCTATTGCCGATGGGGGTATTGAGTTCATGCGCAACCCCTGCCACCAAGCCGCCTAGCGCCGCCAGTTTTTCTTGTGCGACCAACTGCGCCTTGGTTTCTTGCAGTTGTTGATACGCTTGGGCATTGTCAAACGCGATTGCGCCGTACGCGCAGAGGGTGCGAAAAATCAAACGTTCACGCTCGCTAAAGGCATCGGTGCGCATCGCTTGAATACTCATTACACCGATGGTGCGGCCAGTCACTTTCAACGGTGCAAACAGGCATACCATGCTCACCAAACTACCGGGGCTCAGCACGTGGCCGGGATCTGCACGCGGTGGTTCGATCAAGATTTCTTGCCCTTCGCGCACACAGCGCACGGCGTATGAGGTTGGGTGATCGAGCGCGATGCTCGTCGTCGGTAGCGGCGCCCCATGTTCCATGCCAAAGACAAAATCCAATTGGGTTTGCCGCACAAAATAAATCCCAAACGACGACATTTCCAACAAGCCTTGCAAATGCCCGTACAGCGCCTGAAAGATCGCTTTTGCCTCAAGGTGGGCCGTCACTTCTTGCCCAATCGCACTCAAATGGCTTAGCGTTTGGCTGGTTTGCTGCAAGACTTCGACCCGCCTTGCCTCGGCTTGCGCCAATTGCTTATGGTATTGATTTTGCGCTTGGGAACGTTCGGTTTGATATTGCACTTGCATCGCAATCGCGCGGTTGGTGGCGGCGATGCTGTTGGTTTTTTCGCGCACGCTCGCCGCTTGCCGTGCCATCGCATAGGCTTGTTCGAAATCATTGACAGCAGCCAATGCATCGGCCATCGCATCTAATAATTCAGCCGAGACGGCGTGGCCCGTAATGTCTTGCGCATATTGCAGCGCTTGTTGCAAATAATACAGATTCGGTTGATCGATACCGGGTAGTGCTGGCAAATGGTGCTGACGGTAGAGCCGGGCGAGCGTTAAAAAGGTTTCTGCATGCTCGAATTTGTTATGCGTTTGCTGCGCGAGATCGAGTGCAGCGTGCGCCGCTTGTAGCGCTTTTTGCGGTTCTTGCA
>JACPVY010000040.1 GCA_016197345.1 Burkholderiales bacterium | reverse complement strand
ATTGAAAAAAATGCCTGCAAGTTTTAGTGAGGCCGATAAAGCACGCTTGAGTGCCGCGATGCGAATCGCGATTGCAAAAAAGATTGTCCCCGCCTATCAAAAACTGGCGCGCTTTGTGAAAAATGATTATGCGCCACAAGGTCGAACAGAAGTGGGTTTATGGGCTTTGCCGCAAGGTGATTTACGTTACGCCTATCAAGCGAAAACAGCCACGACCACCAATTTAACGCCAGAAGAAATTCATCAAATCGGTTTGGCCGAAGTCGCGCGGCTGGAAGCCGAAATGCTAAAGGTAGCGCAGAAATTAGGGTACGCCGATGTGGCGGCTTTGCGTGAAGGGATTTTGAAAAATACCGCACTTTATCCAAAATCTCGCCAAGAAATTGTGGATCTGTATAGCAAATATACTGAGCAAACCTATAGCAAATTACCGCAATTATTTGGTCGTTTGCCAAAGGCGAAAGTGGAAGTAATTGCGACGGAAGAATGGCAAGAAATGGGAGCATATCAAGACCCATATAATTACTACGGCCATTTGCAAGAAGAAATGAAACGCGCGATTCGCTTGGTGGTCGATACTGGTTTGCATTACAAAAAATGGTCACGCCAGCAAGTAGTTGATTTTTTCCATGCGCATTCGGGAATGGATGAAATTAATATTCAATCCGAAACTGATCGCTATATTGCGTGGCCAGCGCAAGCCTTAACCTACAAAATCGGGCAGATGAAAATCTCGCAATTACGCCAATATGCGCGCACCGAATTGGGCGATAAATTTGATATTCGCGCCTTCCATGATGTGGTGTTAGGTGGCGGTGCATTGCCTTTAGATGTGTTGGATAAGCAAGTGAAAGCGTGGGTCGCTAGTCAAAAAGCGACGCTAGCAGCGAAATAAGCGCCTTCCGCAATCGCGCTGAGCGGGTTTTTACCGGGAACCTGCTCAGAGGCGAGTGAGAAGTCGTCAAGGGAGCAAAAGGATTTGAGGGCGCAAGCCCTCTTTTTTTGTTTGAAATATTGCCATTTTTTGTTAGACGAAAAAAAACCGGGAGACTATCGCTAGCATCCCGGTTTTTGATCAGTACTGCTTATTTCATTGGATTGGTCAATTGCATCGTCCAGAAACGGCTCAATTCCGTACCACCATCGCTGCTTTGCACTTTCGCAAATAATTTCAGCGCTTCGTCTTTTTTGCCGGCGGCGGCATAGCCAATCGCTGCCAACATCGTCATTTCATCGGTTTTTTTGGTGCCCAATTTCAAACCTTGCTCAATCATAGGCAAGCCTTTTTCTGCTTTGCCATTGATGATTAACGCATAGCCAACATTGATCAAGCCCGTACCTTCTTTGGCTTTTGCCATGCTACCTTCAGCTTGGTCCAAGGTTTTGATATCGTCAGCCGCCACTTTGTTAGCGCGATCACGCATCGCATTTTGCTTTTTGACGTCGCCAGTTTTGCCCAAAATGCCGGCTTGATAGCCTTGTTCCAACGCGCGTTTCACTTCACCCGGTTGACCGGAACGCAGACCCAATTCCGCCATTTCCATGTATTCATCAACACTGGTCATCAAGCCCATTGCGATGCGCAGACGGAAATAATGCATGAACCAACGCTCAGAGTTAGCGGTGTTGGACATATAGCGACCGAGGATGTCATCCCACAATTCGCGTTGTGGGTAATAGGTCAGTAATTGTTGCGAAGCCGTCCAGTAAGTTGCTTTGTCATTGGTGTTGACGGTGCAATTCAAGGCTGTTTTCAGCAAATCTTCATTTGGGGTTTTGCCAGCGGCGAGGTCAGCCTTGATATCCACTTGCGCTTCTTCATAGGCTTTTTTGTAGTCCTTCATGGCGTACAAGACTTGGATGTACAAGAAGCGCACGCGTGGATCTTTACCACCAGCTTTGTTATAGCGATCGATCCAAGCGATGTTTTTTGGATAGTCCTTCGCTTGATAGTGCAAGCTGACCAGCGCTTGCGAAAACACGATAAATTCTGATGGTTCCATCCGGCCCGATTCCAATGCCGCTTCAATCGATTTCGCCAGACCTGCATTGTCGCCCATCGACGACATCACTGGGATGCGCAGACGTTCAATCTTATAGCGTTCAAATGCGCTAGGGGTAGGGATGGCTTCCATCTCAGCAATCTTGGCTAGCGCGCCCTTGTAATCCTTGTTTTTCATCGCTTCTTCGTAGCCTTTGAAAGGCGCTGCGAACTCGGCGCGCAAAACATCTTGTGGTGCTTCGACTTTTTTCTCATCAGCAGCATAGGCGGTGCTGATCAAGGCAGTGCTAGGCAAGAGATGAATACCGAGAGCGGCCAACAACAGACCGAGGCGGGCGAAATGTGCAGGGCGAAACGATGGCATGGAAGTTCTTTCAAAAAAGCGGTAGGGCTATCGACAACGACTGGCGTACCGGGTTTTGGGGTAAATTTGAAGTGCGCTATTATCGCGGAAAATTCAGTGCAAAGGGGGCGCACACACGCAGATTTTGCAAAAAATGCGTGGTCGCTGCGATGTTATAGCACTATCGCCAGCGACCAAAAACTTGCCAATTTGCATTGAACGGGGATGGCTGCGGTTATTTCTGTTTTGAAAACAAGCTATTAGGCACCAGCGCCATTGGTGACCAGCTCAGTTTCTTCTTTTTCCGCTGGCTTTTGCCCCGGTAAGAAAAACGAGAGCAACAACACTGGCACTGCCGATAGCAATACCCACAAGAAGAAATGCTGATAGCCCAGTGCTAATTGCACTTTGCCGCTAATAGCGCGTGGCAATAGCAAGCCTAATTGCATGATGCCTGTCGAGAGCGCATAGTGCGCAGTTTGATATTTGCCCACTGACACCACCTGCATCATGAATAGCACCAGCCCGACAAAGCCAAAGCCATAGCCAAACGATTCTATCCCTAGGCCGAGCATGATCAATTGGAAGTTATCGGTCTGGCTTTGGGCGAGGAAGTAAAACACCGCGTTCGGTAAATTCATTGCCAAAATCAAGAAAAACATCGCGCGTTTCAGACCTAGCCACGAAGCGAAATAGCCGCCGAGCACGCTACCGCCAACAAAGGCGACCGTACCAACAATGCCATACACTTCGGCGATTTGTTTGGTATCCAAGCCCAAACCACCGACCGCACGCGGGTCTTTCAAAAACAATTGACCGACAGCATTAATTTGCCCTTCGCCTAAGCGAAATAAAACAATGAAGGCGATGGCGAACCAAATGCCGGGCTTTTGGAAGAAGGTCACCAGCACATCGACGACCGGGATTTTTTCAGCCACAACATTTGCGCTTGCTTCGTTTTGGGCCACGCGAGTATCTGGCAAGGCGCGGCTGTGATATAGCGCTAGCAAGAACATCAAACCACCCAAAATCGCAAAAATCGCACTCCACGCTGGCTTAACGCCGATTTGCTTCTCCAAATAACCCGCTAGCCACAACATACCACCCGTCGCAAATAATTTCGCACCATTGAAAAACGCCCCTAGCCAACCAGCATATTGCGCTTGTTCTTGGCTCGACAAACTGATGAGGTAGAGGCCATCGCAAGCAATATCAT
>JACPVY010000127.1 GCA_016197345.1 Burkholderiales bacterium | reverse complement strand
TATATCTTTCCACAATACTCCTAGTTGGGTACATTCTAGTTGGTCCCATACAAAGTTGGCCATTAGACGCGGCCCAGCTTCTCTCAAGCGCAGATTCACCGCCAGTGGCGTTTGATTGCTGGTGATGAAATCCGTGGGGTAATACTGGCCGTTTAGGGGGTAATTCAAGTTCGAAATCGTCAGCGGGCTGATGCGATAGGTGGTGGTGGTTTCGCTATGCAAGGCTTCCGCAAACAATTTGTGATCCGGCGCAATTTCCAAGGTGCCACGCGTTAAAAATGAGGTGCGCTTCGACTCTGGAAAAATTTCGGTGTCATGCATGTAGTCGTACAAGCAGGCTTTACTACCGACAAAGCTATCTGCGGCATACACCGTCGCTGGTGGGTTGCAATTTGGTGCCGACGGGTTCAAACGCGAACCAGTGGCGCGCCCGCTTGCCGTCGTGCGCCGCACATTGGCGGGGAAGGTATTCGAGCTACCAACATCGAGATTGATATCAGGCTGGTAAGCAGAACCGATCCAATCGCGCTGGGTTGCGCGCAAGCTATCCGTCTTTTGGAAGTTGAGCACGCCCATCAGATTGAACTTATCTTTGTTGATATCGCCTATACCGCCCGACACCGTGAAAATTTGCTTGCCCGCACCGCCATGCTGAGTGTCCCCATAGTAAGCGGAAATTTCTGCCCCGCGATAATCGGGACGGGTGATAAAGTTAATCACACCACCAATCGCATCAGCACCATAAATTGCCGAAGCACCATCTTTCAACACTTCGACCCGGGCAATCGCTGCGGCTGGAATGGCGTTCAAATCGACACCAGAGCTACCACCGGGCGAGGCAAAATTGGCTAAGCGGCGGCCATTCAATAGCACCAAGGTCGAAGAAACGCCAATACCACGCAAATTAGCGCCATTAAAACCGCGCTGGGTGCCACCGTTATCGCTAAAACTAGCGCCATCAGTCAAACCTGCTGCGCTGCTCGAGATTTTGCTCAGCAATTCAGCGGCGGTGGTGACGCCCGCTTTTTCAATATCTTCGCGCTTAATCATCTGCACTGGCAAAGCTGTTTCAGCGCTGGTGCGCTTAATCGACGACCCAGTGATCTCAACCTTTTGCACCTTTTCTTCGGCTGCTGGCGCGCTTTGTGCAAACGCGACGCCGCACAGCAAGCTCGCCATGCTGAGTACGGCAGAATGCACGGCCAGTGCCATCGTGCTAGGTTGCATAGTTTGCTTTGATGGCGTCGGTTGCCGCAATGATGGCGAATCGGCGCATTGTTTTTGGTATGTCCCCTGTTGCATATTATCCCCCGGTTAAATGTCGCTTCACTACTATATAAATCATTCCTACTACGCTTTTTTTGGCGTGCAAAACCCCGCTGTGCGGTATTGCACAGAATGCGAATGGCTATGTCTCTGCTATTGCGTGCTCATTGCGTGCTCATTGCGTGCTCAAAAAGCGCGCCTTACGCGATGTTTGAGGCAAAACCGCCCCTGACGCACAATGAAGCTGTGCGTTGCTCATCACACTAGGTTGGCGGGATTGACGCGCGCGGTATCAGTGTTCCTGCGTCACGGTTGTCACGTTGTCGTTCATTTCTTTGCTCATTTCTTTGCTCTACCGCCCTCCTTCGCCGCTGTTTTCATCTGTGGACGCGGTAGGCCAGAATCGTCATGCAAATAGGCAGACAAGGCCTCAGTCAATTTAATCGCTTTTTCAACGTTCTTTTTGTTGGAAGCCATCAGGCTTGCAACCAATGCTTCGATCACGGCTAAGCAACTGATGGAACTACTCGGCAATACTGGATGATTGCTCGGCGCGAGGAGTAGGTGGTGCCCTAATTTGGCAAGCGGTGAGGCAGTGGAATCGGTAATGGCGATCACGCAGGTGCCGTGATCGCGCGCAAATTGTGCAAGGCGGATCGCATCATTGGCATAGCGTGGGAATGAAATCACAATCAAGATATCTTTTTCGCCAATTTGCGCTAAATGGCCAGCCGCTACTTCGGTACCGCCATAGGCCACCACTTCCACCACATGATTGCAAAACGGCTGTAAATGCAAAGCTAGCATGCCGGCCAAGTGCGAACTCAAGCCAAAACCCATCACTTGGCAACTTTCCGCCAAATCTTCGATGCCCAAGGCTGTGACGCGCACTTGATTGCGCAGCAGATAATTGGCGATGCTTTGATATGAACTCGATCCCTCGGATAAGACTTGCAGCAAACCTTGGCCTAATTTTGATTTTGCAAATACTAGCTCGGGTGTGCCACCGACAACTTCGCTATTCAACTTCGCTTCTGGTTGACTGGCTGCGCTATTCAGTGCTGGGCTGGCGTGATTTTTTAATTTCTTACTCATATTTTTCGATCTATTTCTCGACTGAAGATAGCGTTTCGATTGAGGTCTGCTGCAAGGCTGTTTTGCGCTGACTTTGCCTTGTTTCTCATAACTGAGTGCAACTTTAGCCGTGTTTAAAAAGAATTTCAAGATTTATTGAAAATTTTTTTTCATAAATGTAGAATGTGTAAAAAATACGTCAGGCAAGGCTTACAAAAAACGTGCCCTTCCCTGTAGATCACTTTCCTTGGAGACATATCAGCATGAAAAAAATCACCCTCAGCCTACTATTCGCTCTCGCTGCCCTGAGCCCTACCCTTGACGCAAAAGACTACAAAGAAGTGCGAATCGGCACCGATCCGGGTGCTGCGCCATTTGAATTCAAAGATAAAGACGGCAAGCTCACTGGCTTTGATATTGAGCTAGGGAATGCCCTATGTGCGCAGATGAAAATCAAATGTGTTTGGGTGGAAAGTGATTTCGACGGCTTAATTCCAGCCTTGAAAGCAAAAAAATTTGATGTGATCAATGCCTCGATGTCGGTGACCGAAAAACGGCAAAAAGAAATCGATTTTTCGGATCGCATCACCCGCGTACCGTCGCGCATGATCGCCAAAGCTGATAGCAAATTGCAACCAACGCTAGAGCTTCTGCGCGGCAAACGGGTCGGTGTACAACAAGCCAGCACGCATGAAGCCTATGCCAAGCAAAAATGGGGCAATGCTGGCGTGGAAATCGTCTCGTATGCCAAAAATGATCAAATCTATGCCGATTTGCAAGCGGGACGACTCGATGCCGGCTTAATGGACGGGGTCGAAGCGAATTTGGGCTTCTTAAAAACCGCAAATGGTAAGGGCTTTGCCTATGCAGGTGGTGCAGTGCTAGATGCCAAAATCTTTGGCAATGGCACCGGATTGGGTTTTCGTAAAGAAGACGCGCAACTAAAAGAGGCGATGAATCAAGCGCTGAAAACCTTGAAAGCGAACGGCACCTACAAAGCCATCATGAATAAATATTTTGAGTTTGATGTCTCCGGAGATTGATCGGTGCAAGCGTTGACGAGGTGCTTGGGCTAGGCATGTTTGGATCCGGTTTCAATTGCCGTGTTCTGGTAAGCGCGATGCATAGCGCGGTTTTCATCTTGTGCAAGCAGCCCACGAATAGCAGAAAAGAAACAAGAACAAAATAAGGAGAACCCCATGTTTTTATACGGCTACGGCCCGCAATTAGCCGAGGGCTTAGCGCTGACCTTGCAACTGGCTAGCCTTTCGCTGGTGCTGGCCTTTGCATTAGGGCTATTCAGTGCCACTGCCAGCCTCAGCAAATCGCGCATTGCGCGCATTTGTTCGATCTGCTACACAACGTTAATTCGAGGTGTCCCGGATTTAGTGACGATGTTGATTTTGTTTTATGGCGTGCAAATGCTGCTCAATAGCCTGACTGAAAGCATGGAATGGGGACAGATCACTATCAATCCCTTTAGCGCTGGTGTGCTGACGCTAGGCTTCATCTACGGCGCCTATTTTTCTGAAACGCTACGCGGTGCTTTCATTGCCGTGCCAAAAGGCTCGATTGAGGCGGCGCACGCATTTGGCATGCGGCCGCGTCAAGTCTTTGTCCGCATTTTATTTCCACAAATGATGCGCTATGCCCTGCCCGGCATCGCCAACAATTGGCAAGTACTGCTGAAAAGCACGGCCTTAGTTTCTATCATCGGCCTCAATGATGTGGTGCGGGTCGCCAATCAAGCAGGCAAGGCTAGCTCGCAATTTTTCTTTTTTATTGGTCTCTCGGCACTGATGTATTTAGCCATCACCACGGCCAGCCAATTGGCCTTGCGCTACCTCGAAAAACGCTATTCGCACGGCGTCAAGATGGCGGCGCTATGAACCCAGTCATCAATCATCCTAGCAACAAATATTTGGCGATACTTTGGGGATGTTTGTGTTTGTTGGTGTTTGTTTGATGTCAATGCCGAAACCTTCCGTTCGTTTGAAGCCTTTGGCATCGCTGGCGCGCTGTATTTGCTGGTGACGTTTAGTTTGGTTTGGCTATTTCGCCGCCTAGAAGCCCGCTGGCTCTCGTATCTGACTCCCTTGAAAGCTTGACGCTATGCACGTTCAACATCACCCCCTACCCGCCAGCAGTGCGGGGCAAGAATATCATTTGCAAAGTCTGCATTTTGGTCACCAACACAGTGGTAAAAAGACGTATATCCAAGCTTCGCTCCATGCTGACGAAATCCCCGGCATGCTGGTGGCGCAATATTTACGCCAGCAATTACTCGATTTAGAGCGCACTGGTGCGATCCAAGGGGAAATTGTGCTGCTACCAGTAGCAAACCCGCTGGGGCTAGCGCAATTCATGCAAGGCCAGCCATTTGGCCGCTTTGATTTTGCCACTGGCGTCAATTTCAATCGCGCCTATCGCAATTTGGTGCCGCAATTAAAAGAAAAACTAGCAGGTAAGCTCAGCGACAATGCCAGCTATAACGTGCGCAAAGTGCGCCAAGCCTGCCTAGAATTGCTCGCCCAATGGCCTGCTGTGACAACCACCGATGTCTTGAAAAAGACCCTGCAAACGCTCGCGATCGATGCCGATATTGTGCTCGATTTGCATTGCGATAATGAAGCGGTACTGCATTTATATACTGGCACGCCGCTAGCGCCGCAAGTACAAGCGCTGTCGGGCTTGATGCAAGCACATGCGCTACTACTAGCTCGCGATTCTGGCGGTAATCCTTTCGATGAATCCTGCGCACGCATCTGGTGGGAACTAGCCGAACACTTCGGTCAAGAGGTCGCACTGCCCTTAGCCTGCACCGCGATCACCGTGGAATTACGTAGTCAGGTGGATGTCAATCACCACTATGCACAACAAGATGCGAGCGCATTGATCCAATATTTGCGTCATATGGGACACATCAACGGTGCGCCAGTGGAGGTTCCACACGCTTTGTGCGAAGCGACGCCGTTAGCGGGGGTGCAACCGATACAAGTACCACGCGCTGGTATTTTGGTTTTCCACAAACAGCCCGGCGATACCGTCTTGCATGGCGAGCCGATTGTCGATGTAATCGATCCGGTCAGTGGCGAGCAAGATACCGTGTGCGCCAATATTTCCGGCAAATTATTTGCCCGCACGGCGTTTCGCTATGTGCAGCGTGGCACCGATGTCGCCAAAATCGCAGGCAGTGTGGCCTATCGCAACGGTAATTTAATGGCGATGTAAGCCACTCCCCCTTTCGCTCACATTCAGCATTCAAGATCGGACATATTATGGAAAAACTCGCCATTAAGGATTTGCACAAACGCTATGGCAGCAATGAAGTATTGCGTGGCATTTCAGTTTCTGCCAATGCGGGCGATGTGATTAGCATCATCGGCTCTAGCGGCTCGGGCAAAAGCACATTTTTACGCTGCATCAATATGCTGGAACAGCCGTGCGCTGGCAGTATTGCGTTAAATGGTGAGGCGTTAAAATTCAAGCAAGAAAAAAATGGTGATTTAGCGGCGCAAGACTCCAAACAATTGCAAGCGTTTCGCGCCAAAATTGCGATGGTGTTCCAACATTTCAATTTATGGGGACACATGAGCGTGCTAGAAAACGTGATCGAAGCGCCGCTTCATGTGCTCAAAAAGAGCCGCGCTGAGGCGCTCGAAAAAGCCGAGATGTATTTGCAAAAAGTCGGTGTCTATCATCGTAAAGACTATCACCCTGCCCACTTATCAGGTGGTGAACAACAGCGGGTAGCGATTGCCCGCGCCTTGGCGGTCGAGCCGGAAGTCATGTTATTTGATGAACCAACCTCGGCGCTCGACCCCGAACTGGTGGGCGAAGTCTTGCGCGTCATGCAAAAACTTGCGGAAGAAGGTCGGACGATGTTGATTGTTACCCACGAAATGGGCTTTGCGCGCGAAGTGTCAAATCAACTGGTCTTTTTGCACAAAGGGCTTATTGAAGAACAAGGTAAGCCACGCGAAGTATTAGCGGCACCAAAAAGTGAACGCTTGCAACAGTTTTTGGCGGGAACCTTGAAGTAAACTCCCCTTAACCCAGTGCGCTTGGGCAGCGAGATAGCGGCGAAGTTGAACGGAATTTAAACCGAAATTGCGCCGCTACCGCCTTGCCAACCTTACGTTGGCATATCACGCAACAAGATTACAGCGAAGTACCATGCATGCGCTGCATGGTCGCAAAGCAGGTATTCAGATTTTCACTTTGGCATAGCACGAGGCGTTCGCCGCCCTCGAGAAACCGGATAAAACTTGTCGTTTCGATCCCTACTTTGGAAACTTTGCCGCTACAGTCTTTTTTACCGTTATCTTTGACGAGCTTGTCATACCAGCGATAAAAACCCGAGCGGCTAGGCTTTGCAGAAATCTCCATCACAGTTTCTGCCACCTCTTCAAAACTAGTGACTAAACTCGTGCCATCGGCGCGAAAATAATAGGTTTCTAAGCAGCCGACATTTCCTACTTGCATCACCCACGTGCCCAAAATCGGGTGATTCGGGTCGAGCGGGGTCGGTGCGGCGGCCATCGCTAGCGGCGTGGCAGAAAAACAGAATGCAGCGAAAGCATTGACCAACAAACATTTCTTAATCATTACTACTCCACAGTTCAATAGGCGCAGGTCAGACGAGAGCGATTTCACTTCGCCCACAAAGCCAATGCGTGTGGGCGAATGCGACGATTTCGGTCCCTTATTTTAACCACTTTAAGAAGCGACTCACGACGCCTTGCTTGGGAATCTGTACGGCATGGACTTTCATCAGGATAGCGGAGACATTATCGCGCCCACCCGCTTTGTTTGCAGCATCGATCAAGGCTTGCGCAGCAGTTTCCAAATCCTGTGCATGGTTGCTGATGATGTCGGCAATATCGACGTCATCG
>JACPVY010000039.1 GCA_016197345.1 Burkholderiales bacterium | reverse complement strand
GGGTGGATGAACGGCATGAAGGAAGTGCCTAAGATTTCGCTGCTATCGACCTTCGTCAATTCGATGATGAAAGGATTGGCAAACACAATCTTGCCATCTTGCAGCACCGCGATCCCTTCAACGGCATTATCGACCACCAACCGATAATGCTCTTCTGAACGATTCAAATCGATTTCGAGCTGGTGGCGACGCGAAATATCCATCACCACCCACACCGTGCCGCGCTTAGTGTTATTGGTCGGGACAGACCTACCAGACAAATAGACCCAAATCGCACTGCCATCGGCGCGCAACATGCGGCATTCATCTTCAAACGGCGGGCCACCATCGCGATTTTGGCTACCGCTGACGGTATCGCGCATTCTGGCAAAATCGGCGCTATCGGCAAAATGCTGTTGCAAATCCATGCTCTTGTATTCTTCCGGGGACAGACCAAAGATATTCCCTAGCGTCGCGTTGCACCAAATAATTTCGCCTTGCGGATTCATAAAGGCGATGCCGACCATCGAGTTTTCTAAAATCGTATCGCGCTCGGCTAAGCTATGGCGCAAGTTATCGGCCAATTCGCGCCGCTCCATCGCCGCTTTTTCAGCATGCTTGCGGGCATTTTCCGCTTCCCGTAATTCGCTCTGAATCAACAGCACTTGCATGTGCATACGGCTGGCTTTGCCCTGCGCCCGCTCAAACAAGGCATGATATTGGCGATATTCTTCGAGCGAGCTTTTCCAATCGCCCAATTCGCTATAAATCTCAGAGAGCTCTAAGCGCACACGTAGCGGCATGAAATCGAAATCGACATTCCCTAGCGCCGCCACCGCTTGATTCAAGGCGACACAGGCTTGCTCCAAATTGCCACGCCGATGCAATAAATGGCCGCGTAGCCAATACACATAGGCCAGATGCTGTTGTTCATCGATTTTATCGACGTGCACTTCCAATAAAGCAAACAAGCGTTCGGCTTCGTCCAGCCGATTGCGTGCGGCGAGTGCATAGGCGGCGATACAAAGGCATAGCGTGCAATTGCGCGGGTGGCTCAGCGTACCGGCTCGTAGCTCGGTTTCAAAGGTGCGCACTTGCGGTGCGATGGCTTCCAAGGCGTTTTCGTGTTTATCCAACACCAATTGGCACATCGCAAAAATGGTCGCGACATAGGTTTGCAGCCACGGTTTATCGGGTTGTCGCGCCAGTTCGATTGCCTCTAGCAATAAAGGCTCGGCGTCTTCCGCATTGCCGCTATGGCAGAGTAATTCACCGATATTGGCATTCAAATGCGCGCGCCACGATTTGGCGAGACGTAGCGTGGCGACGATTTCCAGCGCATTGAAATAATGCCGCATCGCTTCTTCGGGCTGATTGTATTCGACCGCAAATACGCCCATTGCCAATAAGGCGCGCATGCTTTCGCGCCCTTGATAATTTTTGAGGAGCGGCATCAAGTGCTGATGCGCATATTCGTATGCAAGTTGGTAGCGACCTTGATTGCTATGGATCAGCGCTTGAATATTATGCAAGAGCAAAAGATTGATCGGGTCTTTTGTCATTTGCAGCAAGCGCATTTGCAACATCTTTTGTGCTTGTTCGGCTTGGCCATCACGCAAGGCGGCGAATGCGAGCACGAGTTGCCCAGCTTGTTGCATCACCATATTTTTGCTGGCTTCGCCTTGTTGCGCCAATGCCAGCCCCTGCGCCCGCCCGCCAGCGAGGTCATCGCGCATGCACTCAAAGGCATCATTGCAACGCTCACGCCAGAATTGGCTGAACAATTCTTGCTCGTTCATGGTCAGCTGGATCTCAGAATTCGTGAAGGGTCTTTATCTGCCGCTTGCATGGGTGTGAATTCCCAAAAAAATAGGGCGTCCCATGGCAGACGCTATCCGGCAACGATACCAGATTCACTGCACTAAGGGGGTGATTTGCACAGAGGAATGGCGAAAAACAGTCACTCGCGGCAGCAGGGAGGACGGAATTTGATGGTAGTAGCAGCGGGCAATCGCGCTCTAGACATTGCCCAGCAGAAAAAATGTGCCTAGCGCGTCTGGAAAGACCACGACCGGCTCACCGCAACACCATCAACACTGCCGACGAATTGCACGTCGTAAGTCGTTTTTGCGCTCAGGACATTGAGTGGAATGATCGCAGCGGCCGAACGTGGGGTTTCGGCATCGCTTTGATTAACCAATAACTTCACCGCTAACGGTGCGCCGCCGCGTGGGGCGATGCTAAATGAATTGACAGTCAGCGCGGCATTGATATTGGCATGTACGCTAATCGGGTAACCGACTTCGTTTTTTTCTTTGACTGGATCTGGTGACTCGTAATCGCTATTAAATAGCGCAGGCACATTGGTTTGATTGGCGAATGGATAAGTCACCACACCACTCACACCGCTGCCATAGCCATTATTGGCGGCAAAATCGGTGGTGAAATAATAGGTGCCATTGATACTGACGGCGGAACCGCTCCCCGCTTCCTTAAACGCAGGCTCCATAATGACAAAGCGGTGGTAAATCGCCGTAATCAATTCCTCCGCCATATAAAAACCAGAAGAATCCCCCGTCGAAGAAATCACTTCACCATAGGCATAGGCGGTCCGTGGCGAAAACTCATAGCCTGCGAAACTGAGGCGTTTCAACAGGTCGCTGCCGGTATAGCCGGGCGCACCTACGGTTTGACTATGGGAAATGGTGTTATTGCGGCGTTGATAATCAGAATGCCCTTGGGCCGCGAGATCAATGGTGCTATTACGCAAAAGCTGCGGCAAACCAGCTTGTTGACGGCGGAAATTAAACCAGTTAAAGCCATCAGTCGCGGTGTTATTGGTCAGCGCTGGGGCGCCCGGTTCTTGTGCTAATACCGGTGTTGTCGGCACATTACTACTGAGATTGCCACTAGTTCCACCGCCGCCACCACAAGCACTTAAAGCCGCCGCAAGCAGCAGTGTAGAAAGAACGGAGCGGAGCGGCAATGAAATCATGGTGAATTCTGAATAGTGAAAAGGTGTGAAGCGGCAGGCAAACAAGACTATTGCAATTTCCCGGCCTAACAAAGTCGTCATGTGAGCGACAAACTTAGCGGTATTTGCAGCACATTCTGGGGCATTTTACCTTTGCTTGCAAATTTCTGATGGGCAGCTTGGATTTATGCCGCGAATATTTTCCCACAGAAAACAATTGCAATTTAAATACAAGAGGTTTTCGTCAAAACAAGGAACTGTTGCAATATTGCCGCGAGCAAACGCTTTTTTGCTAACAAAATGCAATGCTTTTAGCGTTGGCTACTAGTGCATGGAATACACTAAAGCGCCAATTCGGCATCCTCATCCTGCCTTTTTTTGCGAGCACATCATGCAAATGACTCCCTACCTCAGTTTCAACGGCAACTGCGAAGCCGCCTTCAACTATTACACCGAACATTTGGGCGGCCAAATACAAGAATTCCATCGCTATGGCAATTCCCCTATGGCTGAACAAGTCCCTGCCGAATTTCACAAGCGCGTCATGCATGTGCGTTTGAGCCTCAGCAACGGCCAAATGTTGATGGCGTCAGACGCTATGCCTGGTCAACCATTTGACGAAATGAAAGGCATACAACTGGCGCTGAATGTTGATAGCGTGGCCGAAGCAGAAAAGATGTTCAACGCCCTAGCAGTCAATGGCAATGTCACCATGCCTTTGCAAAAAACCTTTTGGGCGGAGCGTTTTGCAATGTTAATCGACCAATTCGGCACACCTTGGATGATTAACCTAGATCAACAAGCAGCATAGCCTTCCATGTCTTGGCCCGCCGTAGCGCGGGCTATACCACCGCCCGCTCCCCTGCCGCAACACGCTACGCTACGTTTGCAAACTTACCAACACCTCACAAATTATCGATCTGCAAAGGTGCAATTGGCTGCGCCAGCGTAAAGCCGAAAACCTTGGCATAAAACCCTAACTCTGCCTCCAACGAGCGCTCAATATTGGCCGCTTGGCGAAAGCCATGTCCCTCACCCGCAAATTCGAGATACGCAACCGGCACGCCATTCTTGCGCATCGCCGCCACCATGCACTGCGATTGCGCAGGCGGCACCACCCGGTCTTCCAAGCCCTGCAAGAAAATCATCGGCTTTTTCAAGCGATCAACGTGATGAATCGGCGAGCGCTGGCGGTAAATTTCCTGCGCTTGAGCGCGTGGCCCAATCAGGTATTCGTTATAGTGCGATTCGAATTTATGCGAATCTTCATCCAAGGCTGCTAAATCTGTCACGCCATACAAACTCGCCCCTGCCTTAAAGACATCATGGAAAATCAAGGCACAAAGCGTCGTAAAACCGCCCGCACTGCCGCCACGTATCACCAATTTGTCGGCATCAGCCCATCCCTGCTCAGCACAATAGCGCGCACCATTGACACAATCTTCAACGTCAAGAACACCCCACTGCCCTTGCAGTAAATCGCGATAAGCCCGGCCAAAACCAGCGCTACCAG
>JACPVY010000038.1 GCA_016197345.1 Burkholderiales bacterium | reverse complement strand
GCGCGGTTCGCCGCGCCGTGCATCGTAGGAGACAATCAGGGTATTGCGGTCGAACATGGCGCTCTGGAAGCGGGCATACGGGCACATGTACTTGCATACCTGCTCGCGCATGTAGCCGGCGTTGCCATAGGTGGCGAAGCCATAGAAAACAATCCAGAAGGTTTCCCAGGGGCCGAGCGCGAAGCCCAGCGTCTCACCGACCAGCGACCGTGCGGGCGTGAAGTAGGCGACGAAGGTTGCCGCCATGACCAGCGCCACGGCTGTCCAGATCAGCCACTTCGCCGATTTGATCGCGGTCTTGTGCCGGCCCCACGGCGCCTTGTTCAAGCGGCGCTGATTGGTTGGGCCTTCGATACCCAGTGCGCGCAAGATATCTTCTGCAAAAAAGAGGGATTCGCCATTGTGTTGGAGAACACGTAATTCGATCCCTTGGAAATCAAAATATTCAATATTTTGAGCGCGTTCCATCGCGCTTTTGAAGAAAAGCAAGGCTGCTAGCAAAATTAAGCAACCCATGCCGACACCTGCCAAACCGGTTCGCCGCCAACTGTGCAGCGACAGATCAAACAAGCCCCAGCCAAGGAAAAAAAAGCCCAAAGTCGCTAGCAAGGCACCGACAAGATGCTTGCTGTCATTGCTAACGTGGCCCGGTTTTAGGCTTGTTGGCGTCTTTTTTCCGAGTAGGGGCATGGCTAGTCACCTGAAAAATATGGCATCGCTATGCCACATTCTACGCACACTATTTGAATGAACGTGATTGCTCAACCTTATTGCCCCCTTACCTTACCAAACACATCCCCCGCCTTCCACTTTGGCATCTGCTCGCCATCAGCAACCGCGCGCCCTAAGTTCAGCGCAAATTGCGCTTGCTGCGCCATGCCGGATAAATCCCAGCTTGCGTCATATTCGTCGCTTGCTTCATGATAGCGCTGGCCGTAAGCGGCGCGTTTGGCGCTATTGGTTTCTTGATTTTGTACATATTGCGAACCGCTACCGACAGAAAATGCCGGGATGCCTGCTTTAGCGAAGCTGAAATGGTCGCTACGGAAATAATAGCCTTGGGTATCGACCCGGCGCGGTGCTAGCGTCAATTGCATACTAGTAGCGACTTGGCTGGCGAGTGTCCCTAAATCACTGCGCTCAGAGCCGGACACGCCAATGTCCTTAGTGCGGCCAACAAAATTGAGGGTATCTAAATTCAAATTGGCGGCGGTTTTTTGCAGGGGAAACAACGGGTGGCTAGCGTAATATTCGCTGCCCAACAAACCTTCTTCCTCGGCGGCGAGCCACAAAAATAATTGACTGCGTTTAGCGGGTTGTTGCACGGCGGCTTTTGCCATCGCTAGCAAAGCGGCGCTACCAGAAGCATTATCGACCGCCCCATTAAAAATCAAATCTTTCGCTGCTTCACCGGGTTTGGCTTCCAATTTGCCAAGATGATCCCAATGCGCGCTATAAATCACGACTTCATCACGTAGCTTAGGGTCTGTCCCCGGCACTAGCGCCGCGATATTATCTTGCGAAATGGTGCGCACTTTGTTCATCAAGTCGCCTTGCAATTGGGCGGTTAACGCGACTGGGGTGAAATCGCGTTGTTCAGCTTTCAAAAGCAATTGATCGTAGTGTTGGCCACTAGCGGCAAATAATTTGCGTGCTGCATTTTCTGTGAGCCAGCCGACCATCGGCAAACCAGTATCGCTATTGGGCAGCATAAATTGTTCGTTGTCGGCATGTTCGCTTACTGCTTTCCATGAACTGGGCACGGTGGCTTCGTTATAGATCACCAGCACGCCCTGCGCGCCACGTTTCAGCGCTTCTTCAAATTTATAGCTGCGGCGGGCGTAATACGTCATGGCTTTGCCAGCAAAACGCTCAGGCTCAGCGCTAGTGGGTTGTGGATCATTGGCGAGTACGATCAAAATTTTGCCACGCACATCGGTACCTTTGAAATCATCCCAGCGCTCTTCTGGCGCAAGCGTGCCATAGCCAGCGAAGACCAATTGCTGCGCAAAAGAAAGCGTGGTTTGCGGCGCGCGGCTATTCCATACCCAGTCAGTGCCATAGGCAAATTTCAGTGCCTGCCCTTGCGCTTGAATTTGCAAGCTGCTTTCTGCCACGAGGGGTTTGATGCCCGCTAATTGCAGCGGTTGCCGAAAGCTCTTACCATTCGCTGGTTGCAAGCCGAGTACGGCTGCTTGCGTTTCAAGGTAAGCCATCGTCAAATCACCGCCGCGTTGGCCAGTGCCACGGCCTTCAAACAAATCGGATGACAAGAGCGCTAAGTGGGCGCGCAACGCGCTTTCTTCGACGTTAGCGGCGTGGCTAGAAGGTGCTAGAAAACACAAAGCGGTGAGCGTGGCGAGAGCAGTCGGACGGAATAATGAGCGATTCATGGCGGTGGCGAATGGGGACAGAGTTGGAATAGCGGCGAGGCATTTTAGCATCGTCAATAGAAAGCACCGCAACATCATAGGGTTGGGAATTACCTCATCGCAGCAGCGTCAACATCAAGCGCCAAGCTGCATGACAAAACGCGATCTTATTCTGCGCTGATGCATTGACTCTCCCGCCAACTATGCCAAAATGCATTGAATATAAGAAACATTCTGCCTCCCCCATTCGCAGGCAATGGTGATATTAATGAAAATATGGCAACGATGTGCCGCTGGCTTCCGACGCTTATCGCTGAAAAGCGTGATTGTGCTCGGCATTGCGATTGGCATTTTGGCCCCTGCCTTGGTGGTGGGGCCATTGCTAGCGATGGACAATTATCGACAAGTGGTGGATTTGCGCGTCAATGGCATGTTGGCACAATATGCGACGATGTTGCAGCAAAGCATGGTGGCACCCGTTTGGCAAGTCGATGCCAAAGGAGCGCAGGTCTTTATCGATGCCGTCATGCTCAACCCCGATGTGGTTGCGGTGCAAATTGATGATGCCGTGCTCGGTAAATTTGCGGCGGCCGAAACACCCGAGCGGCGCACGGGCAAAATTTTGCGTGAAGAGCGACCGATCTTGCACGAAGGGGCGCAGATTGGTCGCGTCAAAATCGAAATTAGCACGGCGCTGGTTGAACAACAATTGCAGCACAATTTGCAAAAAGTGGGCATTGCCTTATTGCTGCAATTGGGCACTTCCTTCCTCTTGCTGTTTTTCTTGTTTGAACGCCGGTTGATGCGGCCTTTGCGCCAGTTGCGCCTTGATACCCAGCGTTTGGCCAATAATGAATTAGTCCAGCCGGTAACGGTGATGTACCCAGACGAAATGGGCGAATTGGCAGTCGGCCTAGACCGCATGCGGGAAAAACTTGGCATGCATATCGAACAAATCCATCAATTCAATACTAGCCTCGAGCAACGCGTACATGAGCGCACTCAAGCGCTACACCTCGCCAATGAAGAATTGCAAAGCGCGAGGGATACCTTGAAAAATGAACAAGAAGACATTCAACGCAC
Source organism: Burkholderiales bacterium (assembly GCA_016197345.1). GTDB lineage: Bacteria > Pseudomonadota > Gammaproteobacteria > Burkholderiales > Burkholderiaceae_D > JACPVY01. The sequence goes on along the minus strand of JACPVY010000038.1, from coordinate 55 downwards.
GGATCGCTTGGCGGCGATAGGTGCCTTGGTGGCCGGGTTTGCACCTGAACTCAAT
>JACPVY010000037.1 GCA_016197345.1 Burkholderiales bacterium | reverse complement strand
TTATTGGCGCGTAAGCGTTGCAGTAATGCGCCGACCGCAACGGTGCTTTGCAAGCGCAAGGCACGTGCTAGCACCACTTTTTGCAATTTGCCTGCCGCGATGTGTTGGAGCGCGAGGCGGACATTGGCGCGATATTGATCAGCATCGGGTTGCATCGACACTAGGCTGGGATAGCTGGCAATTTCTTTGCTGAGTGTGGCTAGTGTGTCCGCAGACTGTGGGCCTTGCGCGGTGAACACTTGCTGCGGCACAAACAGTTGCGATTTGAGGCTGGTGCTAGGGCTAAACGGGATCGCACCGACGAGTAGCGGCACATAGCGTCCTTCATCCTGCACGGTTTGCAGCAGTTGCGCGGCTTGCTGTGGCAAGTCGGTGCTGGTATGCAGCTGATGGGCAATACCGCGTGTTAGCAGGCATTGATCGTGGCTGGAAAATAGACTGGTGTCGTGTTGTTGTGCTGCGTGCAGCGTGGCAAATTGGGCGAATAAGGTGTCGCTGGCCGAAGGCGCGGCGGCGCAGGCATCTGGCATGCGGTCATTCATGGAAAATCCTTAACAGAAAACGGATGAAAGGAATGCCTGCCGGAAGGGTGGGATGGGGATGTATCACGCACCGCGATAGCGTCGTGTGCCGTGCGCGGAACGCGATAAAAAACGAGCACGGAGCGGTGCAATGCGTCGCACTATAAATCAAATGAGAATCATTCGCAACAAAAATCCGCATTTTAATAAGATTGATTCGCATTTGCATCTTGTGCTAAGCTTGCGCACTTTCAGCGCTGGCAGCTATCGTTTTTCGCCACCCTAGCTGCAATTCACTGAGAGAGAAATCGTGACATCTTTTGTATCTATCGTAGTATCCCCTGTAGTTTCTTCGCTGCGTTCCCCGTCGTTTTTTAGTGCTATCTGTCTGTCCCTTCCGCTGGCTTTTCCGCTCACCGCAAGCGCGGCTGAAGCTGGCAATGAGCTCGCTCCCGTGCGCGTCGATGGCGAGCGCGAGGTGGCTGGTGCGAACGTGGTGAGCGCTGAGCGCATTCAGCTCAATCAAAGTACGAGTTTGGCGGAGGTGCTGAAGCAAAAAGCCGAAATCGGCGTCGGTGGTGGCGGCTTATCGACGGCGCAAAAAATCTATGTGCGCGGCTTGGCTGAGCGGATGTTGAATATGACGCTAGACGGCACGCCACAAAATGCGTCGCCTTTCCACCATAGCAGCCAGCTATTACTCGACCCCGATTTGTTGCAGCGGGTGGAAGTGGACGCTGGGAGCGCAAATACCGGGCCGGGTGCCTTGGGCGGCGCGATCAAATTGACGCTAAAAGGCGCGCGTGATTTGTTGCGGGCGAATGAAAACATCGGCGCGCTGCTGAAGCTTGATACACAAAGTGTGAATCGCGGTAGCAAGCTTGGTGTGAATGTGTTCGGTCGCTTGGGGCAAGATGCCGAACTTTTGCTCAGTAGCAGCCATTTGCATAGCGTCGATTATCTGGCAGGAAATGGGCAGCGCGTTGCCAATACCGCGCAAAATACCCAAGCTGATTTATTGAAATGGGAATGGCGCCCAATCGCGGGACAGACTGTGCAAATCTTACATGAGCGCGGGCAGGATCAGGGCTGGCGTAATCAGCGCACCAACCTCGTAGCGGCCGGTTTCAATCTGCCGCAGTGGCAAAAAATGGCGAATGAAGCGACGAGCTTGAATTACGATATTCAGCAAGGGCCATTGCTGCATTTGCGTTTGAATGTGTATGCCAACCGCAATGGCGTCGATTTGGCGAGTAATACTGCGCAAAGCGAACAAGCGGGGACACATAGCGAAGGTTGGCAATTGACGAATCAAGCCCGCCTAGCGGGACATACGCTAGAAACCGGGATCAGCATGCGCAAAGACATTGGTGTCGCGGCGATAGCGGGCGTAGCGCTAGACGATGAAAGCGCGAGTGTGGCGAGTGTGTTTGTGCAAGATAGTTGGAGCCTCGCCGAGCAATGGCTAGTGCAGGCTGGCTTGCGCTATGATCGCTACCGCTATACCGATATCAAAGGGCAACACTATGCGGCAAATGGCTTTTCACCCAATGCCAGCCTGAGCTATATGCCGCTGGAAAACCTGACGCTACACCTGAGCTATGGCAGTGCATTGCGTGGCGTAGGGTTGATCGAACCGTATTTGAAAGCCATGCAAGAAAATGCAGCGCAACTACAAGCGGAAAAGGCGCGCAATCTGGAAGCGGGTATCGAGTGGCAACAAGGGCCGTGGCAAGTCAATGCGAGCGTATTTAATCAGCGCATCAGCGATTACATCGGCTATGACGATTTTCGTCAAAACATGGGACAGGTCAAAGTCTATGGCTATCACGCTACCTTGGCCTATCGCAAACAGCAATGGTCAGCTAGCTTAGCGCTAGCACAAGCCAAGCCCAGCTTGAATGGCATGCCTTTGAGCAATGACGACGCCTTTTTGCTCGGTAATGCAGCGGGACGGACTTGGGTTGCGCAGCTAGACTATGCGGTGCCAAGTACACATTTGCGCTTGGGGGCAAGTGCACGTTTGGCGGAGCAATTGACTTACGTGCCTGAGGGACATCATCCACGCTGGCGCGGCGTTGCTGCCTTGCCAGAAGCGGGGCGTGATATTCGTCTGTCCCTTGCATGGCGTTTCTGATGATGCGTGCCTCTTCGCCAAGGACGGTCATCATCTTGATGGCTGCTCTGCAATTTGTCTATCTGCTCGATTTTTTGATGCTCATGCCCTTGGTGCAAGATGTGGCCTTGGCCTTGCATTTTGATGCGACCAAAATCGGTTGGCTGAGCGCCGCTTACACGGCCTCTGCGTTGGTGGCAGGAGTGCTCGGTGTGCGCTGGCTGGAACGTTGGCCGCGCCGCAAGGTGGTGCTTATCGCGCTCGTGGGTTTGCTCTTGGCGACTCTCGCTGCGACGCGCAGTGAATCACTGCATGGTTTGTTGTGGGCGCGGGTGCTGACGGGCTTGTGTGGCGCGCCAGCAATTGCCGCAGGCATGGCTTTGTTATTGGATGTGACGCCAGCCAATCAGCGTGGCAAAGCGATTGCACAGGTGATGACTGGCTTTGCGCTAGCGGTGGTGCTAGGGGTGCCGCTAGCCTTGCAACTGGCGACTTGGTTGGGCGATTGGCGCGCGCCATTTTATTTTTTGGCGAGTGCGATGGGCATACTAGGCTTAGCCATGTGGCGCAGCTTGCCAGCATCAGCGGTGAAGCTGCAAAACCTGCCCCCTGCGCGGCAACTTTGGCAGCAAATTCCCTTGCGCTATGCTTGCTTGGCGCAAGCCAGCGCGCAATTTTCGGCATTTTTATTGGTTCCGCAACTGGCGAATTTTTATCTGCACAATTTAGGCGTGCCACGGCCACAATTGAGTTGGCTATATGCGGCAGGCGGGATTGCCGCATTTGTTACCGTGCAGTGGCTAGGGCGCTTGGCCGATAAGCGGGGCGAATTGCTCAGCGCTAGCATCGCTAGTGGTGTGCTATTGCTAGGATTTGTCCCTTTCGCCGCGCCAAGCGTGATGCCTGTCGCCTTGTTTTTCATCTTATTCATGGCCGGCAATGCGGGTCGCAACATTAGCCTGGCAAGTGCCATCGGCGGTATCGCCTTGCCGCAGCAAAGAGCCGCCGTGATGGCCTTAAATAGCCTCGTACAAGATGCGGCGATGAGTGTGGCCGCCTTGCTATCCTCAGCGGTTTTGCTGCAAGACGAGCAGGGGCGTTTGCAGGGGATGTCTGTGCTGGCCGCGGTGGCGATATTATTCAGCGTGGTGTGCGCTTGGGCCTTGTGGAAATTGCACAGCGAAAGGCGCGGCGAGATGTGTACGCAAACGCTATAGCACCCCACTTTCCGCTACAATCGCCGCCTCTCCCTATTTGAAAGCAGATCGTGGCAAGTAAATTTTATGTCGTCTGGCAAGGCCGTGTGCCAGGTATTTACACTGATTGGGATACTTGCAAAAAGCAAGTCGAGAAATTTCCCGACGCCAAATATAAATCCTTCGCTACCCGTGCCGAGGCAGAAAAAGCGTTTGGCGATGCCAAAGCCGCGCCGCGCGCGCCGTTTGCCAAAAGCGCAAGCGGTGGTGCCAGCAAAGTGAGTGGCCCGAAAACCTACACCGCGCAAGAAGTCGCTGCTTTGCCGCAGCAGACGAAAATTTTTTGCGATGGCGGCTGCGATCCCAATCCCGGCAAAGCGGGCTCGGGTTTGGCCTTGTATCGCGATGGTGTACCAGCCGAACTATGGTATGGCAAGTATGACGCCAATGGCACGAATAACACCGCCGAGTTAAATGCCTTGCATCAGGCGCTACTGTTAGCGCAGCAAGAAGTGGCGAATGGCCGTAGCGTGGCGGTGTTTTGTGATTCGAAATACTCGATTCAATGTGTCACCGAATGGGCAATTGGTTGGGAAAAAAAGGGCTGGAAAAAAGCAGGCGGTGAAATCAAAAATCTGGATTTGATCAAAACCTTGTTTGCTCTACATCAATCCTTGAAAGAAAAAGTCGATGTGCTGCATGTGAATGGTCACGTTGGCGTTGAAGGCAATGAGCTGGCGGATAGGATGTCGATCTTGGCGATCACGCGCCGCAATTACGGCTTTTCGCGCTATGAGGGACAGATGAATTTGGCGGAGATTTTGGCGATGCGGGCGGGGTGATCTGCTGTCAGACAACTGCGCTGAGCGGAATGTCGTAGGTTTTCAGTTTCATAAGTTTTTGCGCGAAAAGTTATTTCATTTTGTGAATTTTGTTTCGTTTATTTCGTTTGCTGTGGATTTGCTGTATATTGAAGCCCAGTGAAATCATAAAAATTATTTTCACTAGGCAACACCACAGGAGAAAAAAATGTCCAGCCTTTCGAACGGGGAAATGATCCTCGATAATGAACATGATCTTGACCTTGCTAAAGCTGCCCAACGCTGCTTGGTGACTGCGCTTGATCATTCTAAAGCGATCAATATTGCCATTATTGAAGATGGTGTCGAACGTATAGAAGACTCGCCAGTTTTAAGATTGCCACCTAAAGCTCTACGTATGTTTGCTGAGTTATTGGGAGCGATGGCACAAGGTAAAGCGGTTAGTTTGGTTCCCCGAGACTTGGAAATCAGTACGCAGGAAGCGGCTATGATGCTCAATGTTTCACGCCCACACTTGGTTCGCATGCTGGAAGAGGGCAAAATAATGTTTCAGAAAGTAGGAACGCATCGGCGACTTCGGTTTGCCAATCGACCAGATTTGCCATTGGCGAGCTTGCAAAAAACAGCAACGATGATGAACCAAGCAATTGATGGTTGCTTGGTTCAAAATTTTGAAGAGTTGATTCCAGCGCTCACTTTGCCCGACCCAGATGATAGACATGTGCTAGCTGCGGCGATCATTGGTCATGCAGATGCAATCATCACCTTCAATCTGAAGGATTTTCCTGCAAATGGAGTACGAGATATCGAAGTCTTGCATCCAGATGATTTTTTGCTGGCGCAATATGAGTTGAATAAGATTAAATTCTTAAAAAGCGTGAAGAAAATGCGTGAGAGATTGCGTAAACCACCAAAGTCAGCCGAAGAATTGATACTTACATTGGAAAAGCAAGGCTTACCGCAGACTGCTGAAATCTTGCGAGCGGCTGCGGAGCTAATTTAAGACGAGGCGATTTTGATACCTCGTCAAGCCGATAATTAGGAAGATGGAAAAAGTAACTTTACGCAGTCGGAAAAAAGGGACATGACATTTTATTGGTGTTGTGTCCCTTTTTAATGTTGACCGCGCATCACGCGAAACAACTTATTTCTCCCCCACCCGCAACACCCGCACCGAAATCACCTTATCCCCCAATTCCATTTTATCCACCACATCCATCCCCTTGGTG
>JACPVY010000126.1 GCA_016197345.1 Burkholderiales bacterium | reverse complement strand
GGTTCGATGGTTCATTTCCACCCTTCGTAACTAGCGTGCACCCAACAATGTCAGGGAAATCAACTTCATCTGATTGTTGATCTGCTCTACTTTGTTGCTGAAATAATTGAAGAACATCATCGCGTAGAGCGCAATAAAGATACCAAAACCCGTGGCATACAGGGCGGTTCCGATACCACGGCTGACAGCGGCAGGATCGGCTGCGGCATTGCCCGAAGACAAACTGTGAAACGCGTCGATAATGCCCAGTATCGTACCCAGCAAACCGAGCAACGGCGACATAGTGATGATCGTGTCCAGTATCCACAGGCGAGTCCCGGCTAGCGGTTTTTTGGCCACATAGATGGATTGCACGATATATTCCATCTGCTCGTGCGTATGGGAATCCTGAGACGCCTTGACGACTTCGCAGATAGCCTGAGCCTGCGGACTGGCCTTTGACGCAAATGCGTCAATAATTTGTCCGTGCAATTTCTTGTCCTGCAAGTGACTGCTGACGAGATTTTCTACTGCCTTGCCTTCCTTTAACGTACTGACGAAAAAAATAAACCGTTCGATGATGACATATGTGGCGAGCAGCAGCACCGCAATCATCACATACATAACCAAATCGTGAATCTGAGTAAAAGTCATTTTTATTCCCTTAAAATAACAAAACCGGGGCATTGCACCCCGGCTGTTGCTAGAACTTTCCGCTCACCGTCATGAATACCTGACGTGGCGCACCTTCGAGCATCGTGGCAAACGCACCCTGCGGATCGGATGCAGCAAAGCCGTTGCTGCCGATGGTGCTGAAATACCTCTTGTTCAGCAGATTGGTCACGTTTAACTGGGCAGAAAATTCCTGCAAGCCCATCATGTTTTTCTGCTTGTAACCGCCCGACGCCATGTCCAGTCCTTGACCGGCGTCCAGGCCACAGCCGCCTCCACCCCCTTGCTCTGAACCTTGCCGACATTGGCAAAGGTGCCGGGGACACTGACGATGCCCTGTGCCAGCGCGATTTGCAGTTGGCGGTCGCGGAAATCGGTCATATAGGCGGCAACCGAGGCCTGTACTGCATCGCCCTTGTAGCGATAGCCGATTTCGTAATTGGTTGAAGTCTCCGGCTTCAGAGTCGGCAAACCTGCTGCGAAAGCGGCAGGCGTCTGAGAAAACGGCCCGTTCACGCCCGGCTGGTAGGCGCGCATGTTTTGCGAAGCGGAGGCAAACATTTCGCCGGTTTCATTCAGCATGTAATTAACACCCAGTTGCGGCAGGAAGGACTTTTGTGCCGTAATCGCACCGCCTGAACGCGTGCCTATGATGTTAACCGCGTTGATCTGAACCTTGGGAGATTTGAAACCCATGTTGGCCTTCAGACGACCATCCATCAACGTCAGGCTATCCTGAATGTGAAACTGCGTTGTCGTGGTCGCAAAGGTTTGCATGAAATCGGTTCTGAACGGATTGACCAGAAACACGTTGGCATCGGCGCCGCTGGTCGCGGCATAGTAATTACGCGCCAGTGTGCTGTCGCTCTTCTCATACCACAACCCGGCATTAACCGTATTGATGCCGCTGATCCAGGTCAATTCACTCACCACGCCGGTACGCTTGATGCCGTACTCGGTGGTGCGTATGGAAATTGGCAAGCCCAGACCGCTGTATACGCCGGCGGGTGCCGCAACACCCGGGGACGCCACATAAGGGGTATACCAGTGTCCCTGACCATCGTTCTGATGCGAATACAAAGTCGCCTTGACGCGCACATTGTCGTTCACCGACATATCCAGCGAGGTGCCAGCCAGCGTGTCCTTGCGCAGACCACTGCCCTGATAATACGCGGCATCCAGCGGACCCGTCGCAGGATTGATCGCCGCCACATTAGCCGTCAGAACGCCTCTTGCCGCATCGACAGCACGGTTCCAGTTCGGAAAGTAGTTATCCCAGCCCCACCCCAGTTTTTGCTGCATATCGATG
>JACPVY010000036.1 GCA_016197345.1 Burkholderiales bacterium | reverse complement strand
CAAGAGCAATCGCACCGTGCAAGCACTCGCCACGCGGGTAGCGTTTTCGATTGGCTTGTTCTTATTCATTCTGTTTTCATACAAAATGGGATGGATAGAGCCAACTGGCATACGCTAGGCAAGCGGCGCTAAGAATACCGCATAGCACGACAGTCTGCCGCCCGCTACGCACTATCCGCTAACAACATCTTCCGCAGACAATAAAAAGCCGCACCCGAAAGTGCGGCTTTTTATTGTGCAAAGCTAATTTACATCCAATACACAACGACGTACAGACCGAGCCAAACGACGTCAACAAAGTGCCAATACCAAGCGGCGCCTTCGAACGCGAAATGTTGCTCAGGAGTGAAATGACCTTTCATCACGCGGAACAACACGACCGACAACATAATCGCGCCCATCGTGACGTGGAAACCGTGGAAGCCCGTCAACAAGTAGAAAGTCGAACCGTAGATGCCGGAGGTCAATTTCAGACCTTCGCTATAAGCATGCATGTATTCATATGCTTGGCAGCCCATAAACACGGCGCCCAACAAAATCGTTGCAGCCAACCAGAACGCAGTCGCGCCACGCTTACCTTCACGCAAAGCATGATGGGAAATGGTCAAAGTCACGCCCGAGGTCAACAACAAAGCAGTATTGATGGTTGGGATCCAGAATGGTGTCATGGTTGGGAAGGCTTCGATGACGCCAGCAGGTCCAAGATTGCCCCAACGTGCGACGAAATCAGGCCACAAGACTTTGTGGTTCAAGTCAGCCAACCAAGGCATGGAAACTTGGCGCGCATAGAACAAAGCACCAAAGAACGCGGCAAAGAACATCACTTCAGAGAAGATGAACCAGCTCATACTCCAGCGGAAGGAAATATCAATTCTTGTGTTGTATTTACCACCTTCAGATTCGGCAATCGCATCGCCAAACCATTTGTACAGCACAAAAATAAAGGCAGCTAAGCCAGCAAAATTGGCATATTGGCCCCAGCTAACATCATTGACCCAAGCCGAAGCGCCGGCCATCGTCAACAACAAGGCTGCGCCAGCCATCACCGGCCATTTGGACGGGTTGGGCACGAAATAATACGGTGCATTGGCGTCGTGTGAACTCATCTTCATCTCCCAGAACTTGGTAAATTTCAAAAATCTATTGGGCCCCTCGACAAACCTAAGCGCGGGCTGCGATCACGCCTACGATGCTCACGCTACTTCAGTAGCGCTGCGCTTCTCGACACGATTTCAGCTTCGCTCGCTATAGTTTTTTCGAGGCGCTCTATTGTGCAACTACTCTGCTCACGATGAACAGTAAAGTTGCGATAAAAATCATAGCGCACAAAATTCCGGCGATGATCAAATGCAAGGGATTGAGCTGCCCTACATCTTCTGCATAGCCTGAACCCTTACGTACACCAAAAAACGACCAAAGCACAGCGCGTATGGTTTTCCAAAACGATGGCTTGCGCTTAATAGCTTCCTTCAATTCTTGCATATCGACCTCTACGCTACCCACCCACTAGACTTTGCCGGGAGTGAGTCCAGGAACTTCAAAAAAGGTGTAAGACAAGGTGATGGTCTTCACATCCTTTGGCAACGCTGGGTCGATATAAAACACGACTTGCATTTGCTTGGCTTCATTCGGGCCTAAGGTCTGCTGGTTAAAGCAAAAACATTCGACCTTCTTAAAAAAACCTGCTGCCTGCGATGGAGCATAGCTAGGAATCGCTTGTGCCACTACCGCATAATTCTTTTTGTTGACCACCTCATATACCACCTGCGACATTTGCCCCGGATGTACTTGCACACTCGCGGTCGTCGGGCGGAAACGCCATGGCCCTTGGGCATTGCCGTCAAATTCAATCGTAATGGTACGACTGGCATCGACTTGTGTATTGCTAGGGCGTTTTACTGTGCCATCTTTCGGCGTCACAGAATTAATGCCCGTCAACTCACAAATTGCTTTATAGACCGGGATCAACGCATAGCCAAAGCCAAACATCAACACCACAATCAATGACAGCTTGCCCAACATCTGCAAATTTAAGCGACGGATAAAATTGCCACCGTCTTGCGCCCTACCTTGCTGCGGATCTGTCATCTTAGGTAAACCATATGTGTTTGATGATGACAGCAGCAAAGAACGACACAGCAATTGCGCCCAGAATCAAACCCGTGCGCATATTTTTGGCTTTCATTTCTTCAGCGTTCATATTCCCTCGCTACAACAAATTCGGTCAGCTAAAGCCTTTGTGGCCTTAGCTGACCATGCATCAGTCAATACGTGGTGGTTGTTCGAAAGTGTGGAAAGGTGCTGGGCTAGGCACAGGTGGCATACCTGCTAAGCCCAAGAAGTGCATTGGGAAGAAGGTGATGTTGAAGGTGATCAAAGAAGCCCAGAAGTGGAACTTGCCGCGTGCTTCGCTATACATATGGCCAGTCCATTTTGGCGACCAGTAATAGAAGCCAGCAAACAAGGAGAACAAGGAACCTGCTACCAACACATAGTGGAAGTGGGCCACAACGTAATAGGTATCTTGCAATTGGATGTCGATTGGGGTTACGGCGCAGATCACACCGGTAAAGCCGCCCATCGTAAACACGAAGATAAAGCCTACAGCAAACAACATCGGGGTTTCAAACGTCATCGAACCTTGCCACATCGTTGCGATCCAGTTAAACACTTTCACGCCCGTTGGAATTGCAATCAACATGGTTGCATACATGAAGAACAACTGTGCAGTCACTGGCATACCAGTGGTGAACATATGATGCGCCCACACGATAAAGGACAAAATCGCGATCGAAGAAGTTGCATACACCATCGATTCGTAACCGAACAAACGCTTACGAGCAAAGGCTGGGATGATTTGCGAAACGATACCGAAGGCAGGCAAAATCATGATGTACACCTCTGGATGACCGAAGAACCAGAAAATATGTTGATACATCACTGGGTCGCCGCCACCAGCAGCATTGAAGAACGAAGTACCGAAATGACGATCGGTCAAGGTCATGGTGATCGCACCAGCCAACACCGGCATCACAGCGATCAACAAGTAAGCGGTAATCAACCAAGTCCAGCAGAACATCGGCATTTTCATCAAGGTCATGCCAGGAGCGCGCATGTTCAAGATGGTAACGATGATGTTAATCGAACCCATGATCGACGATGCACCCATGATGTGCATCGCGAAAATACCCATATCCATGCCGATACCCATTTGGGTCGACAGTGGTGCATACAGCGTCCAACCTGCTGCAGTAGCGCCACCGGGTACGAGGAAGGAGCAAGCCAGTAACAATGCTGCAGGTGGCAACAACCAGAATGAGAAGTTATTCATACGGGCAAATGCCATATCGGCAGCGCCAACTTGCAATGGAATCATCCAGTTTGCAAAACCAACGAAGGCCGGCATGATCGCGCCGAACACCATGATCAAACCATGCATGGTGGTGAATTGGTTGAACAATTCAGGTTGGAAAAATTGCAAACCCGGTTGGAATAATTCTGCGCGGATAAACATGGCGAGCAAACCGCCGACCATCAACATAATCAACGAGAACCACATGTACAGCGTACCGATGTCTTTGTGATTGGTCGCAAAGATCCAGCGCGCTAGCCCGTGTGGGTGGTGATCGTCGTGTGCATGGTCGTGGCCATGTACGTGTGTGCTTGTAGTCATCTCAAACTCCTGATTTCAATTACTTGCGCGCAGCCACAACTTCGGCTGGTTGGACGATATTTTGCTCGGATTTATTACTCCAGCTATTGCGGGTGTAAGTAATCACAGCGGCGAGTTCGGTATCGGACAATGCTTTCCAGCTAGGCATTGCGTTTTTACCAGCCAAGACCAATTTGATTTGGTCTTCTTTCGCGCCCTTGACGACGGCCGAGCCATCCAATGCTGGGAAGCTGCCTGGTACGCCTTTGCCAGTTGCTTGGTGGCATGCGACGCAATTAGCGGCATATACTTTTTCACCGCGTTGTTTCAATTCATCCAAAGTCCACACTTTGCTTGGATCGTCTTGCTTTGCAGCCATTTCTTTCAATTTGCCTTCTGCCCACACTTTGTAATCGGCGTCAGACACCACTTTAACGACGATAGGCATGAACGCATGTTCTTTACCGCACAATTCCACGCATTGACCACGGAAGGTGCCGGTACGAGTTGCTTTGAACCAGGTATCGCGCACAAAACCAGGGATCGCATCTTGTTTGACGCCAAACGCTGGAATCGTCCATCCGTGGATCACGTCATTTGCGGTGGTGATGATGCGGATTTTTTTGTTGACCGGAACGACGACTTCGTTATCGACTTCGATCAAGTAGTTTTGATTGCGCTCGCCGACTGGCAAAATGCCAGGTTCGCCGACTTGCGTGCGAGGGGTAGATAAAGCGGAGAGGAAGCTGATGCCAGCGCCTTCACCTTTGAGGTATTCATAACCCCATTTCCACTGCATACCAGTGGCTTTGATGGTGAGGTCAGCATTGGAGGTGTCTTTCATCGCAACCACAGTTTTGGTCGCTGGCAATGCCAACGCGATGACGATAAAGAATGGAACGACGGTCCAAGCAATTTCCACTGCGACGCTTTCGTGGAAAGTCGCTGGCTTATGGCC
>JACPVY010000035.1 GCA_016197345.1 Burkholderiales bacterium | reverse complement strand
CAAACGCAGCGATTGGCCAATGGTGGCGGTGATCCAGCGTAGATAGCGCCCTTGTTGCGGTACGGCGGGTGCGCTGGGCAGCATCTGGGCCAAATCAGGTGCCGGGCTGGTGATGCGTTGTTGCAGTCTTTGCACGGTCAGTTGTAAGCGCTCACGGCTGATCGGTTTCAACAAATAATCAATCGCGCCTTTTTCAAACGCTTCTATCGCATGTTGATCGTAAGCGGTGACAAACACGATATGGCAGGTGTCGCGCACAATCCGCGCCACTTCCAAACCATTAGGGTCGGGGATTTGGATATCCAAAAAAGCGATGTCGGGCTTGTGTTGGAAAATGTATTGCAGCGCCTGCAAACCGTTATTCGCGGGCGGTGCTAACGTCAATTCTGGCCACAGGCTTTGCAATAGCTCGGCTAATTCGCTCGCTAAAAAAGGTTCATCTTCAACGATCAGGGCGGTGGTCATGGTGTTTGGCTTTCTAATTGATGCAGGCTGGCCAACATGGTTTGCATGGCTTCGTCCATCGTGTGTTGCAGTGAGCGCGAAGGATCGTTTTCGCGTTTGCGATTCATCGCCATCCGCAGATAGGCAATCAGTTGATCAAGTAGTGCATTCGCGGCTTCCGGCGCATGGCTATGGTGCGAGTGAACGATGCGCAAAATGCGTGTCAGCAATTGCGGATCAATTTGTGCGCGGGCGGCCAATAATTCTGAGTTCGCCAATTGCCGCGCGAGAATAGCGCGCTTGCCTAGCAGGGTGGTGAATTGCAATTGGTCGCGCTGTTTTTGCAAATACAGGCAATACAACCAGATTAAGATGCCGCCCCACAGCATGATTTCCATCCAAGAGGCCAGCAAATCAATTGGTCGAACCTGGAAGGGGACATGGCCGGGCCACATCATATCTGGCCCGACGACGCTGATCGTGCTGCCAGCCAAGGAAGCTGGTGCCAGTACTAACAAAAAGCGCCGTGGTTGATTGACGATGGTTGCGCCATCTTCAACAAAGGTGTGAAAAATCAACAGCATCACGGCACCAGTCAAGAGACCGATAAATAATTGCCAAAGCGTGGTCATCGTGATGGTTGCCCAGCTATTGCTTTCAATCATGTCGATCCAGAATGGCAAACGCATCAAGACCATGCTATTGGTTGCGCCAACGGCCAGAAAGGCAAGTTGCGCTTGCCAATGATGCGCCAAGCGAGGCCGTAGCCGCTGCCAAAGCTTATGCAATACGTTCGACATGGTTTTCAGTTTTCCAAGGCAAAGTGATGCTGACCCGCACGCCGCAGGGAACATTCGGTTCCACCAATACGTTGGCCGCGTCAGAGTAAGCGCTACGCAGGCGCGCGCGGACGGTCGATAGCCCTAAGCCATTGCCAGATGTCTGGCGTAGACCGACACCGTCATCACAAATGGTGATGTGTAAGATTTTATGGGCGAGGTGGGTGGTGATCGTAATGGTGCCGCCTTCCGCTTTTGGCGTAATGCCGTGGCGCACCGCATTTTCGACCAAGGTTGCTAACACTAGGGCAGGAATCTTCGCCTGACCGCTACCCTCGGCCTGTGTAATCTGATAGCGCAAGCGCTCGCCAAAGCGATGCTGCAAGATATCCAGATAGCGCGCCACCAAATCGAGTTCTTGCGCGAGATTCCAATCAGCTTGCCTGAGTGCTGGCCCGGCTCGCTCTAAATAATGCAGTAAGGCTAGCATCACCTTATCCGCCGCTTCGGTATCGTGGCGATATTGGCGTTTGATCAAGGCCAGCGTATTGAATAAAAAATGGGGTTCGATTTGCGCTTCTAGCAGTGCTAATTCGGTGCGATGCAGGGAGGTGGCCAGAGCTTCGGTTTCGACATGCAAGCGTAGTGCTTGTTGTCGGTTGTTTTGGTTGGTGCGTACAACGAGTAACCAGCCATACACTAAAAAACTAGCCATCGTTGCCTGATAGAAGATGACCCATAAGCCCAGTGAATTGGCTTGACGCCCAAAAAGGAAGGGAAAAAGTTGTAAATACAGCAGATAGGTCAGCATCAGGATTTCACTCAAGAGTAGCAATTGGCCAAAGACGATGCGCGAAACCAGATGACGATTGCAGCGGCGGCTGAACCATGGATCAAACCAGAGCAAAGCGCCATATACCAGCACGCCACACAGATAATAAAATCCCAGCAGGAGCACGACTTGCAGCCAACTTTCTGGCCGCCCCATCTTCAACGCCCACAACGATGGTAAGCGGGTCGGGGTCATCACAAACATGTTGTCGTGGGAGACCTTTATTATACGGCGAGCTTAGGCTGCACAATACGTGTGATGGCTGGGGCTAAGCTGGTTGAATCGCCGTTATCTGCCTTGTTGGTGAAGATGATGACAGACAACTGTGCTTCGGGATAGCGACGATAATCGGCCGTGGAGGACTGCAGCAAACCAGTTTGTGATAATTGCGTCGTGCCGGCCTTGTGTTGTACGCTCCAGCCAAAGCCATAGGCGTGCTGGGTTTCTTCGTTCGCCACCTGTGCCTGCCACATTTGCGCCCGGCTTTCAGCGTTCAAGACTTGATTGCTATTCAAGGCCAGATCCCATTTCGCCATGTCGAGCACATTCATCTCGATATTGGTGGCAGCTAGCGAGGCATGCGCAAGCGTATTCGCGTGGTAGCGCACTGCATAATCCAAGCCATCTTTCGCTAAATATCCCGTAACCGCTTGCGCATCATTGGCGCCTGCTTGCACTAAGCGTGCCGAGTGCATGCCCAGCGGTTGAAATATACGTTGTTGGACAAAATCGATATACGTTTTGCCACTCACTTTGGCGACGATGAAGCCCAACGCGTCATAGCCCAATTGGCTTTCGATGAAATGCCGTCCCGGTTTGCTCGCTAGCGGGAACGATTCCAATACGGCGAGTTTTTCGTCATTGTTTTTGCCAGTCAAATGATCGCGCTGATAGTAGGCGAAGCGATCTGGTTGTTGCGGCCCAAAACCGCCAGTATTGGTCAGCAATTGGCGCACGGTGATGTTGCGCCAGCTATTCGGCACCTCCCCTAGATAGCGACCGATTTTTTCATCGAGGGTGATTTTGCCATCTTGCACTAGCAATAACACGGCTGCTGCCACGAATTGATGGCTAGCATTTCCCAGCATAAAACGCTGTTCGGCCTGTAGTGCCCGCCCATGTTCCAGATCGGCGTAGCCAAATGCTTTGACATAGCTGACGCGCCCATTTTGCAGCACAGCCACGGCGGCGCCGGGGATATTGTGTTGACGCAAAAGTGCTTGCACTGTGTGATCAATTTTATGGCTACGGCTGCCCAATTGTGCGGCTTCGCTAGCGAGGGTGCTGGTGGCAGGCAAACTGGTGACTTTGAACCCTTGTTCTGCTGTCGAAAAAGGGGCTTGGAAACGTGCTGGGCCGAGGCTGGCTGCGCTTGTGGTGATTTCCGTACGCTGATTGAGTATCGTGCAGCCACCGCAAGCATTGACAACCAGCGACGCCGCGCTGACAGCACACAACATGGAAATTTGACGACATTTGGCAAGCATGACAACCTCAACACAGTAGATGTAGTGCTAGCACGATACCGGAGCTTGATGCAACTGTGGAGCGGAAAGGGACGAATGCCCGAAACGAGGGAATGAAGACGGCAAAAACGGGAATGAAGCGAGCCACCAATGGTGGCGTTGCTTACGGGAAATTATGGGCAATTCGTGATCAGAGAGTCTTTTGTGCCAGTATCGCTTTGTGTTTTCGGCCACATGCAATAGGTACCCGCTGCGCTGGTGAATTTGCTATAGCGGCGGCCATCGGCGGCGACTAATTCTTGTATCTTTATCTCGCGTTGAATACCGGCAGCAGCAATTGCGCGTTCCAGTTGGTGGCCGCTTTCGGCCTTATTAGCGAGCGCCGCGATCGTATTTGGGCGCGCTAATTTATCTTCGCCGCGTAAATCACGGTCGATTTTGCCTATGCAATTTTTGCGTATATCGGCGAGGTCTAATGGTTTGTCGCTAGTATCGCGCGTTGGTATATCTGCGCTGTTGTCGGTGCTAACGCTAAAGGATGACGCAGGCGCAGCTTGGCTGGGTAAGCGGCTGATGATGTTTGGTGTGGCGCGCGTTGGCTGCGTGGGGGCGGATATATGCGGTGTGGTCTGCTTAGGCGCGCTGGCGCTCGGCGCGATATGTGCGGGCGTCGGCAGCGCGACAACTGGGGCCACAGGTTCAGGTGCGGCCGCTAGCTGCAAGCGCACCTGCAACGAGGGTGCACTCGCATTCATGGCGACACGCTGCGGCGTGAGATTCAACCACAGCAAAGCCGCAATATGGAGCAAGCTTGAAACAAGCACAAGCAAGATCAGACGGCGAGAGTTGTGCATAGCGCTTTGGCAAATTAAGGAAAAACTCTGCGCATGCTAAAGGTAGCTGGCTATGCACGCTTTGATTGTTGCACTTGCTTGCAAACAGCGTCGTTTTCATCAGCTGGAAGTGTCCCATATTTCACAATATGGCAGGTAGGATGCTTGTGGATGTTGAAATGTGCATTCGAATACCTGTTACAGGGAATGGAACATGGTCAGTTGATAAAACGTCAGCGCAAAATCACAGCGGGTGTTGAGAGAAAATGCGCATCCGTCCCGCCGCGGATTTTGGCGCCGGGACGGCGCCGGGCTGGATTATATCGGCCAACTTGGCTCGATAATGCCAGTGATAATCGGTGCTGAAATCACCTACCGTGCCATTGTGGGCAAGTTGGTGTTGACCATAGGCGGTTTGCACGTGCCAGCCAAAAATTTCTAAACCCGTCGCCGCGAGTGAAAAGGCATCCGTGGCGCCACCGGTTAGCGTCACCGTATACAGCAAGTTGCCGTTCGCTTGATAAGCTTGTACAGCGTTGGTTGTGCTATAAGACGGTGAAAAAATTTCCTGTCAACGAAGTGAAAAAGGTGAATATTCTTGCTCCTTTGGCTTCGATTTGAAAACGGGAAAAAGCATAGGCGGCAGTATTTGCTAACTCGCCAAATGTAGTATTCGGGACAGGACTTAATAGCCTGTCCCTATTTCCGATGCAATGCGACCGCTGCGCTGCCACCCGCCAACCACCACCTTTTTTCCGCCTGCACATCAGCGCGAAACCTTTTCCAAGAGCAGGTAAAGCACAGGGGCGGGTGCTAGTGCCACCATCCATCCATTCCTTCTTTCCTTGATCCTCTCAACCCGGCAAACTCCGCTCGGTAAAATGTGTCATTTGGTATTTATTAAAAGTTACAATGATGGCGATGAGAAAGGTTTGCTGTTGGAAACTTTAAGTATGGAAATTGTGAAATCTGTTCTGCATCAGAAAGTCCCTAACTGTATCTGTTCAATTCGAAAAATGTAGATTACTCTAGCGTCCTGCTTTGATGGCGGCCGGAAATCCAAGACAAAAAGTAGTAACTGAAAAAATAAACTACACACAATGTCTTTTTACCTCCATTTATCAGAAAGCGCATATGAAACTAATTTCTACCGTAAGCATGCTTACTTTGTCTGTTTCTTTGGCAATTTTCAGTAACAATGCAATGGCGGCAAAAACAGCTACTGCTGGCATCACAGACTTGAGCTATACCTTGCTAGATCTCGATGCCAGCGATGGCATTAGCCCGACTATTCAGTTTTATGACATGACAGGGCAGTCTAGTGTCAGCCTGAGTGTGTCAGTTGACGGCGAGTCCACCAATGGTTCGGCCAGCCGTACCGTGCACAGCTGGAAAAATTTTCAAAGCTCAGCAAGTAGCGATGATGGTAGCAGTAAGGTCGGCAGCGGTATGATGGGGAATGTCTTATTTGCCAATGGCAATATGGCGGACACGACCTACGGCGTGATTTCAGCCGATCAGCGCTTGAGCGGCTCGTTCGTGCTTAGCCCACATACCAAGCTGGTTTTTACTGGCACACTCGCAGGTTCCGCGATCAGTACTGGCAGTGGTTATAGTTGGATGAATAGCGCGAGCAGTGGCACCGATATCACTCTCAGCAGTCAAAGTGGTAATAGCAAAGTCTCAGCTTATGGTCAGGCCGCAACGAGTTACTACGGTAGCAATGAGGAATATTACGAATCCGACTTTGCTCTGAGCTATGTCAACCGTAGCGCGTACAACTCCTATGGTCAGATCAATATCCATAATTCAATTTCTGCGCAGGATTACGGCAATGCGTTCGGGCCGAATGTTCCTGCTGTGCCTGAACCAGAAACTTACGCCATGATGTTGTCTGGCTTAGCGGTGTTGGGTGCGATTGCGCGTCGTCGCGTAGCGAGTGGGCAGAAAGTATCATAAGACTGATAACAAACGTGGACGGGCATTGTTGATGCCTGTCCCCGTTGATTGAAGCGCTGACGATGCCAGCGCTTCACATCCTCATATCATCAATCACATCCCACCCATGCAGACATATTTGATTTCCAAATAGTCTTCAATCCCGTATTTCGAGCCTTCACGACCCAAACCAGATTGTTTGATGCCGCCAAACGGTGCGATTTCATTTGAGATCAAACCCGTATTGACGCCGACCATGCCGCTTTCCAAACCTTCGGCGATGCGCCAAACGCGGCCGATGTCGCGTGAATAGAAATAGCTAGCGAGGCCCAACTCGGTGTCGTTTGCCATCGCCAATACTTCTTCATCAGTTTTGAAGCGGAATAGCGGTGCTAAGGGGCCGAAAGTTTCTTCGCTAGCGACGCGCATGTCCGAGGTCACATCGGCAATAATGGTTGGCTCAAAGAAGCTATGGCCTAACGCGTGGCGCTTACCACCGGCGAGCAGACGACCACCTTTAGCGAGCGCATCGGCGATATGTTCTTCCACTTTTTGCACCGCTTTGTCGTCGATCAATGGGCCTTGGGTGACACCTTCTTCGACGCCATTGCCGACTTTTAAACGTGCCACTGCTTTCGCGAATTTTTCGGCGAAGGCGTCATACACACCATCTTGCACATAGATACGATTGGCGCAAACGCAGGTCTGTCCCGCATTGCGATATTTGGAGATCAACGCGCCTTCGACTGCCGCATCCAAATCAGCATCATCAAATACGATGAATGGTGCGTTGCCGCCGAGTTCGAGCGAGAGTTTTTTGATGGTTGGGGCGCATTGTTGCATCAAGACGCGGCCGACTTCGGTCGAGCCAGTAAACGTCAATTTGCGCACGATAGGATTGGAGGTAAATTCGCCGCCAATTGCGCGCGAAGCACCAGTGATGACGCTAAACACGCCCGGTGGCACGCCAGCGCGTTCGGCCAATACGGCTAGCGCGAGTGCAGAATAAGGTGTCAAATCGGCAGGGCGAACGACAATCGTGCAACCAGCAGCAAGCGCTGGGCCGACTTTACGCGTAATCATCGCGGCGGGGAAATTCCACGGCGTAATCGCAGCGCACACGCCAATCGGTTCTTTCAAAATCACGCTACGCTTATCAGCCCAAGGCGATTGCATCACATCGCCGCAAATCCGTTTCGCTTCTTCGCCAAACCACTCCAAAAACGAGGCAGCAAAAGCGACTTCACCTTTTGCTTCTGGCAGCGGCTTGCCTTGTTCGGAAGTCATGATCAAGCCCAAATCATCCAGATTGGCCATCATCAAGTCATGCCATTTGCGCAAAATCGCTGCGCGCTCTTTCGAGGTTTTTTTACGCCATGCTGGCCATGCTGCATTCGCCGCGTCAATCGCGCGTTTCGCCTCGTTCGCACCCATGTAAGCGATGGTGCCGATTTGTTCGCTGGTGGCGGGATTGGTCACCACCAAGGTCTTGCCATCGTCGGCATCACACCAAGTGCCATTGATATACGCTTGTTGGCGCAGCAAGCTAGGGTCTTTTAATTGCAGCATGTGTTCTCCTGAGGTTGTGATTTTGCGGATAGATATAATCTAAATATATTAACACATTGTGATTAGGATGATCTTATGCTGTGCTGGCCCTATAATAAAGAACCAATTTGAATTTTTTAATGGTGCCACTTTGCATCCATCCCCTCTCACCGACTTTTTAATGCAACGGCTAGCCTTGCCGCGTCAAGCGCCCGCCAGCGAGAATCATTCTGAGGCGACCCGCCCGAACTTGCCAATGAATCGGCAATTGTATCAGGTGATCAGGCAGGCAATTTTGCAGCAAGTGCTACCCGTAGGCATGCAATTGCCATCCTCGCGCGAATTAGCGCGTGAGCTGGGCCTATCGCGCAACACGGTGATGTTCGCTTACGAGCAATTGATTGCCGAAGGCTATATCGAAACCCGTCCCGGCTCCGGTAGTTTCATTGCCGATACCGCACCGAGCACCAGCCCGCAAATTGACAACAAAAAGCCATTGCCGGATGCGCTCGCGAGTGAACAGGTAGGCTTATCGCAGCGTGGGCGGCATTTGATGGCGCAGGTCGGCGTCAGTGAACAGCAATGGGGGGCGTTCATGCCGGGCGTACCCGACGTCAGTCATTTTCCCTACAAAATCTGGAGCCGCTTACACAACAAAGTATGGCGACGTGGGCGGATAGATTTGCTGACCTATAGCCAAGCCGGTGGCTATTTGCCGCTCAGGAGCGCGATTGCCGAATATCTGCGCTTAGCGCGCTCGGTCAATTGCAGCGCCGAAAATGTCTTGATCACGAATGGCATCCATCAATCGATAGATTTGATCGCCAAATTGCTCGGTGATGCGAAAGAAAAAGCCTGGGTCGAAGATCCCGGCTATTGGGGCACGCGTAGCGTCTTGCATGCGCTCGATATGGAAACCGTGCCTATCCCCGTCGATGATGAAGGCATGAATTTCAGCGCGCAATTGGACATGCCAGCCGCTGGAGCGCCGAAGTTGATTTTTGTCACGCCGTCCCACCAATATCCGACCGGGGTGACGATGAGCCTAGCGCGGCGGCGGCAATTGGTGCAATACGCTCAAGACAATAGCGCGTGTGTGGTGGAAGATGATTACGATAGCGAATTTCGCTTTGGCGGCAGGCCGCTGGCTTCGCTACAGGGGATGGATAGCGCTCAGCGTGTGCTCTACATGGGGACGTTTAGCAAGACCTTATTCCCCGGTTTGCGCACCGGTTTTTTAGTCGTGCCGCCCGCGCTGGCCGATATTTTTGCGACCGCGCTCTCTGAACTATATCGCGGTGGCCATTTATTCACGCAAGCGGTGTTGACTGACTTCATGGTCGAAGGCCATTTCGCTTCACATGTGCGGCGCATGCGCCAGTTGTATAGCGAACGGCGTTTGCGCTTGCAGCAAGAAATTCAGCGGCATTTTGGCACGCGTTTTTCGATTAGCGGTGCCGAAGCGGGTTTGCACTTAGCGCTAAGGCTGCCAGACGATTGCGATGACGTTGCGCTATCGCAGCAAGCGCTGGCCAGTGGCATCATCGCCCGACCGCTATCGGGCTATTATTTGAACAGCACGCCGCTAGCAAAGCGTCAACGCGGCTTGATGCTCGGTTATGCCTATGTGCCAGAAGAAGAAATTGCGCCAGCGTTTGCTAAGCTGGCGCAAGTGATTGAGCGCGCTATCAAAAAATAGGGACATAGCACTGCCTCGCAGTTGATGTGTCCCCAATGTTGATCAATCTAGCGCATTCAAGCGCTTCAAGGCATCGCGCGCGGGTTCCAAACCTTGCTCAGCGGCTTTTTTATACCAGCTAATTGCTTGCGGCAAATCCTTCGTGATCCCGGAACCATATTCCAGTGCTTGGCCATATTTAAACTGGCCCGCGGCATAGCCACTGCTGGCGGCGCGTGTAAATAATTTGGCGGCGGCTTCCAATTCCACTTTGCCGCATTTGCCCGCTTGATAAGCGCGCCCCAGATTGACTTGTGCCCACGGATCATTTTGTTCCGCAGAACGCTGATACCACTGGCACGCCTGCACAAAATCTTGCGTCACACCTTGACCACGGGCGTACATCACGCCCAGATTATTTTGCGCCGAAGCATTGCCTTGTTCAGCGGCGAGTTTATATAAGCGCGCAGCTTCGGCCGCATCTTGCTCCACCCCAAGCCCAAGGCTAGTGGCATAAGCCAGTGCAAATTGCGCTTGCGACAGATTTTGCGCCACCGCGCGCTTATACCAACTGACTGCAATGCTAGGGTCCATCAAGGTTGCATAGCCATTTTCATGCGCGACGCCAGACAGATATTGCGCCATGCTATGGCCGCTTTCGGCTAGCTTGTGCAAATCGCGCAAGGCGTCTTTGTTGCCACTTTTGGCGAGGCGGAATAGGGTTTGTGGATTGTTTTGATTCACCGTTTCAAACGGCAGCGCCGAAACGCTAGGCATGGCAGGCTTCGGGCCGGGCGTGCTTGGTGGCGCGGTTGGTGCAGTGGTCGGTGCGGGCGCTGGCAATGTGGCGCTCGACGGTGGTAGCGGCGCAAATCCAGCGGCAGCGCGCTCACCATCATTGCTGCGATTGCCAGCTAGCAGCGCAATTGCGCGCTCCAACGCTTGCTTCACGCTAGCGCTCGTGGTGCTATCTTGTTGTTGATGCTTGAAATACGCCAAGGTTTTGTCGGCGGCGCGCGAAAAACGATAAGCATTTTGATAGCAGGCAATCGCTTCTTTTTCTTGCCCCAAGCTTGCATACACATCGCCCAAATTGCCCCACGCCGCCGCACGCGCTGGCGCTAAGGCCAGCGTTTGCTGCAAGCTAGTGACGGCGGCTGGCAGACGTCCCGCTTTGTATAGCGCGTAGCCATAGTTATTGCTAATCTCAGCATCGGCTGGATCAGCTTGCTGCGCTGCCTCCAGTTGCGCTAGCGCGGCCGCAAAATCATTTTTCGCCAACAAGGCCAAACCTTGGCTATTGAGTTTGCGTGCCTCTTTGCGCTGACCACGGGCGATATAGGGCTGCTCTTCTATCATATTGCGCCAGTCGAGCACGGCATTGTCATCATTGCGTAGGCTGGCTTTGAGTAGTTGCTGTAGCAAGCGTTG
>JACPVY010000034.1 GCA_016197345.1 Burkholderiales bacterium | reverse complement strand
GGCAGCACGTCGTTAAAGCGCGGTAGGGCGCTGTTATCTAGCAAAGGGTTGTCGGCGCTACTGCTCATAGTGGAAGTGGTCATGCGCGATCTTTCAATGTCGATTCAAATTCGTTTCAGTGTCGGTACGCTAGGCGGCGTTGCTCTGTTGTTCGCCGCCTAGCGCCATCCTTAGCCTTTAGCCTTAGCGCGCTGCTTGGCTAGCCAAGCGTCGTTCTGCTGCTTCAATGGTATTAATTAATAGCATGGTGATCGTCATCGGGCCAACGCCACCGGGTACTGGCGAGATATAACCCGCCACTTCCACCGCCGAAGCAAAATCGACGTCACCACACAGTTTGCCTGCTTCGTCGCGGTTAATGCCCACGTCCACCACAATCGCGCCGGGTTTGATCATATCGCCGGTTAAGGTATTGCGACGGCCAACGGCAGCGACCACGATATCCGCTTGGCGGGTGTATAGCGCCAAATCTGGCGTTGCGCTATGGCAGATGGTGACGGTGGCATTAGCTTGCAAGAGCATCAGCGCCATCGGTTTGCCAACGGTATTGCTGCGGCCGATCACCACCGCATGCTTGCCGCGAATATCGACGCCCGTGCTTTCTATCATTTTCATGCAGCCATACGGGGTGCATGGACGAAAACCGGGCAAACCCGTCATCACTTCGCCCGCGCTCAACACAGAATAGCCATCGACATCCTTGTGGGTGGCGATGGCTTCGATAATGCGGCTAGGGTTAATGTGTTTGGGAAGCGGCATTTGTACCAAGATGCCGTGGATGCTAGGGTCTTCATTCAAGGCCGCGATGCGAGCCAGTAGCGCCTCTTCTGTCATGTCGGCGGGGTAATCTTCTTTGACCGAATGCAAACCTGCATCGAGGCAGGCTTTGACTTTATTGCGGACATAGACTTGGCTTGCAGGGTCTTCGCCGACCAAAATCACCGCTAAGCCGGGTTGCATGCCTTGCGCAGTCAGTGCCGCAGCACGTTGCGCACAATCGGCGCGTAATTGTTGGGAGAGGGCGTTTCCGTTAATGAGCTGAGCTGGCATGGCGTGAGATCGAAATAAAGTTGGCCAATCAAGTGGCAGGCAATGTGGTAAAAATGGCAAGGTCGCGCACTTCGAATTGTTAGCTTGATAATGCCGCGCTTTCCTTTGAAGTATGGAATTATAAAGCGCTCTAGGTTTGCATGCGCAGCACATTTCTCGGTGCTTCGAAAAACTTAGCATGCGGTGCAGATGTCACGCTGGTGAGGGATGGACCTTGAATACTGTAAAGAACTATTGCTACTCTCTTGCAGATTGTCGATGGAATGTATTGCCAGCGTGAAGATGGTAATGGTTTGTAATGGCCAGGCGAATTTGCCTGAGGCTGCCGCTATAGTGAGGGCGTTTCCCCTCCCCATCCTTATGGGTTCACCCACGCATGATAGCGTGGGTTTTTTTTGAAAATAATGCCTGAGCGCAATCAAGCTTATCTGCTTGTGGCCGATAAATAGCTAGAAATTCACTCGGCAGATTGCGCAAGATGAGTTCACGCCAAGGCGGGGGATTCATCTTCCACCTTCATCTATTTCGTCGGAGGCAGTCATGGCACAGTATCAAGTTGCAGCGAGCAATACCAACGATGGCGCACATGCGCAATTCCATAACCAAGCAGCATTGGCCGCAGATAAATCAGAGAACAAAGGTCAGGAGTGCCTCAGCAACGAGGGCTTAGCGCGGCAACGCAGTCAATTGGTCTGGGGGATGCAAGCGCTTGCAAGCGCGCTGGGTTGAGGCGCGCTGCCATTCAGGCAGATCAAGGCTGCTGGCACGTTGTGTATCGATACTGATTGAAGTGTGGGTATTAGCGTGCCAGATGTTCCAGCAAGGCGCCTGTGATGCGGCAGATGCGCCAATCAGGCAAAATTTCTGCGCCCAAGCCTTGGTAAAAATCAATCGCGCTATCGTTCCAATCTAGTACCACCCATTCAAAACGACCACAATCGCGCGCTACGGCGATGCGTGCCACTTCCACTAATAAATCCCGACCATGGCCAAAGCTGCGGTACGCGGGTTTGACATATAAGTCTTCCAAATGCAAGCCACGCTTGCCGACGAAGGTTGAAAAATTATGATAGAACAGGGCGAAGCCTATGGGTTCATTTTGATCGCAGCCGACCAGTGCTTCACAGGCTGGGTGCTCGCCAAATAAGGCGTTTTGTAGCGATTCTTCGGTGGCATGCACCATGTGGGAGAGTTTTTCAAAGTCAGCCAATTCTTTGATCATTTCCAAAATGGCTGGGATGTCTTTGACCTGCGCGGGGCGGATAGAAAAATGTGTGGTCATCTTATGTCTGTTTAGGTTGGGTCTGTGTCACTTGCACAGATGGTTGAGATTCCCCCCGCACCGCGAGGACAACACCAGCCAAGCACAAGGCCATGCCTAGCCATTCGATCAAGCCAGGGCGATACTGTTCAAATTG
Source organism: Burkholderiales bacterium (assembly GCA_016197345.1). Lineage (GTDB taxonomy): Bacteria > Pseudomonadota > Gammaproteobacteria > Burkholderiales > Burkholderiaceae_D > JACPVY01. The sequence continues at coordinate 1,230 of JACPVY010000034.1, read as the reverse complement.
TATTGACAATAATACCGAAATGACGGGCGTTACAACACCCACATAGACCGCTTTATGTCCGCCAATGCGGTCGATCAAGACAAAATATGCACTAAAAGCGATCACAGAGCCAAACAATGCGAGGTAGATCAGCGAGACCCAGTAACTGGTGGCTGTCGGCAAATTCCACACATCACCACGTACACCAACAAAGAGCGCCACAAACAGACTGCCCCACGCCATCGCCCACGCCGTGGTTAAAAACACGTTTTTGCTTTGTTCCCGCACCTTGACCACTAACAAATTAGCCGCTGCGCTGGCCAAGGTGGCGATTAAGGCTAAGGTCAGCCCTAGGCCAAAATACTGGTGTGAACTGACTTCCGCCCCGTGTTGCTGAAAGCTAGCGAGAATAGGCTGAGAAAACAACAAAAACACTCCAATCATTGACATGATAGCCGTCAGCCAAATACGTGCCGTGAGGGCTTTGCCAAAAAACAGGCGTTCGCCTAGCGGGGTCCAAATCACCAATAGCGTGAACAATACCGAAACCAAGGCCGACACTAAATACTGCTCTGACGAATAAGTGCAGACATAAGAAATCGTAAAGGCACACGCGCCATGCGCTGCCAGCCACGCTTGGGTGCGCCAAGGTAGCCAAAGCTTATCGCCGCGGGCTTTGCACATCGCAAACAACGTCAAACTAGCGATGGTGAAGCGATATACCACCGACACTGCAGGCGAGGCATGGCCTAGTTGCAAGGTAATGGCCCAGAAAGTGGAGCCCCAGATAGCCGAGGCAAGCAAGAAGAGGATAGGAGAGGACATGGGCCGCGAGTATACCTGTTTGCGGCCATGCCTGCTCAGACTTGTGCTACGGCAATCTGTTGCCTGCTACTTTGTTCAGGCGGCGCGCTCGCTTTGCGCCGGGTGGAAAGAATCGACTTGCGCCTGCGGCCAATAGATTTTGAATACCGGCGGCAGTTGATCAAACTGGGCGCTATCGAGTAATTGTCCCGGTTTTAAAAATGGCAATAGCGTTGACGCTAAATGCACTTGATTATTCGATACCCGGCGCACTAAGTGATGCGGGCGTAGTTCGGAAGGGTGTTCTAGCCCAGCGGCGGCGATGAGTTGTTGCAAAGCTTTCAGCGTGTTTTGATGGAAATTGGTGACGCGTTCGATTTTATCTGGCACGACCAGCGCTTTTTGCCGTTGCGGATCTTGCGTCGCGACGCCGGTGGGGCAGCGATC
>JACPVY010000033.1 GCA_016197345.1 Burkholderiales bacterium | reverse complement strand
TGAATCAGCGCTTTGGAATTGATTGAATCAGCGTATGCCAGAAATGCTTGCCTATGCTCCTCGTTTTGGAATTGCGCATGTGTAACGGGGGGAGCAAGCAAAAGGCTGATGCAAAGCATTACTAATATCAATATTCGTGTGTGTGCATTCATCATTGTGCTTTCTGCCATGTGCTATGGCAATTTCTCGGATATGAGAAGTCGCCATAGCTTTAGATCAAACAAAGGGGATAAACCAAATCCCTATTCCACCGTCACCGACTTCGCTAAATTTCTTGGCTTATCCACGTCCGTCCCCCGCGCCAGCGCCGTATGGTAAGCCAGCAATTGCAGCGACACCACATGCAAAATTGGGGACAGTTGGCCGTAGTGTTCTGGTAAACGAATTACATGCACGCCTTCGCTAGAGGTGATGCGCGAATCGACGTCGGCGAAGACGTATAGTTGACCGCCCCTAGCGCGGACTTCTTGCATGTTCGATTTCAGTTTTTCGATCAGGGCATCGTTCGGGGCGATGGTGACGACGGGCATTTCTTCGGTCACTAGCGCCAGCGGGCCGTGTTTCAATTCGCCTGCGGGGTAGGCTTCGGCGTGGATGTAGGAGATTTCTTTCAGCTTCAGCGCGCCTTCGAGGGCGATAGGGTAGTGCAGGCCGCGACCGAGGAAGAGGGCGTTTTCTTTGCGGGCGAATTCTTCGGCCCAGGCGATGATTTGTGGCTCTAGCGCGAGCACGGCGCTAATTGCGACGGGCAGGTGGCGCATTGCTTTCAGGTGTTCTGCTTCTTGCTCTGGCGTCAGATTGCCGCGCACTTTGGCGAGCGTCAACGCTAATAAAAACAGCGCGGCGAGTTGGGTGCTAAAGGCTTTGGTCGAGGCGACGCCGACTTCCACGCCCGCGCGGGTGATGTAGGCGAGCTTGCATTCGCGCACCATGGCGCTGGTGGCGACGTTGCAAATTGTGAGCGAATGCTTCATGTTTTGCGCGTGCGCGTGTTTTAGCGCTGCTAGCGTGTCGGCAGTTTCGCCGCTTTGGCTGATCGTTACTACCAAGGCGCGTGGATTGGGGACACTCTCGCGATAGCGGTATTCGCTCGCGATTTCAACGTTGACTGGAATTTTGGCAATCGCTTCGATCCAGTATTTTGCCGTCAAGCCAGCGTAATAACTGGTGCCGCAGGCAAGAATCAAGAGCGAGTCGATTTCGCCAAAGATACGTTCAGCATCATCGCCAAACAAATCAGGCGCGATGCCGACCACGCCTTCTAGCGTGTCCCCAATAGCGCGCGGTTGTTCAAAAATTTCTTTTTGCATGAAGTGGCGGTATGGCCCTAATTCAGCGGCGCCAGTGTGGGCGTGTACGGTTTTGACTTCGCGTTCGACCCGTTTGCCATTGCTATCGACGACCCAGCATTTTTGCAATTGCAAATCGACGACATCACCTTCTTCTAAATAAATGATTTGATCGGTGATGCCGGCGAGGGCCATGGCGTCAGAGGCGAGGAAGTTTTCATGTACTAGCGCGATGCGGGCGCTTTGCGGCGTGTTTTCGTTTGGCGAGAAATGCGGATGGGCGTTGTGCGAAGCAGGGGCGCCGTGCGTCGCCCAGCGGGTGTGGGCAATGCCGGTAAAGCCGCTTAAATTCGCGGCATTCATTTGGGTTTGCAAGTCGGCGACGCGGGAAGTGGAGCGCGAGCGTTGTAAAACGCCATCCACGTGGAGCGCGACGCCGCAAGAATCGTAGCCGCGATATTCGAGGCGCTTTAAGCCTTCTAACAAAATAGGAGTGATATTACGTTGCGCAACCGCGCCGACAATGCCGCACATAGAAGACCTCTTTGGGGTGGAGAAACAATAGCGCCATCGTAGTAGAGGTGAGAGGAAATATGTAATCTAATTCATTGAATATTTGAAATAAAATTTCATGATGATTGCTGTGTGAAATTTAAATTCATAAATATAATTTTAATGAATTTAAATTCAAAATCTCGTCTGGGTGGGAGAATCTGGGGGGGGGGCGTGGTTGGTCGCGGGTAGCTGGTGCATGTGTGCCAACGACGGCGCGCTGATTGCACGCGGCAATGTTTGTGCAAAACAGGGTGTGATTTGTTAAATGTCGAAAATCTGTAGTAAATGGAGGTTTTATGTTGAAAAAGGCGTTTTTTGTTGCTGTGGATAATGCCTGTGCTTATTGCATCTATATTTGAAGAATAAATGAGTATTTACATTTTTTTGAAATAGTGCAAAAGAACATTCTTTCAATTTGAAACAATTTTGAAGTATTTGCTACGCATTTGCCGAGCATTTACAAAAAAAGGCTGTAAAGCAACATAAATAGCGGCTTTTTATCGCTGTCTCTGCTCTGAAAATGGTAAATGCAGGCGTGAAATGCTAGACTTGGTCGTGCTACGTAATTGTAACTGGCAACCGTTTTTTGGCGCGATATCTGCTGAAATGTGTAGCGATTGCCCTTTAGTTTGCCGTCTGGATTTTGGACAGTGAGCAAAATTATGTGCAATAATGAGCGCCCCAGCTAACTCTCAGAGTTTGGCGTTTCAATACCATGTCTCTTAAAGGACTATATCATGTTAAAAAAAATCGTTATCGCTGCTACCCTCGCATTGTCCGCTAGCGCTGCAATGGCTGCGGATGTAACCCCTTTCTACGCTGGTGTTGACCTCGGCACCACCAAAGTTGACGGTTTGGATGGTCGCAAAACCAGCTTTGGCGGCTTCTTGGGCTATCAATTCAACGAAAACTTCGCAGCTGAAGCTGGCTATCGTCGTTTGGCTTCGTACTCCGCTCCTGGCATCGACGTGGACTTGAACCAAGCAGCAATCTCCGTGCTGGGTATCGCTCCAGTAGGTAACGGCTTCAGCATCTACGGTCGTTTGGGCTACAACCACATCGAAGCAAGCGCAAGCGGCAGCGGTGTTAAAGCAACTGCTTCGACCTCCGGCGGTTTGTTCGGTATCGGCGCTGCTTATAACGTTGCTCCAAACGTTGCAGTGCGCGCTGAATTCCAACGCCCAAGCAGCGATTCCACCAACTTCAACGTTGGCGTTGTTGTCAAGTTCTAAGAACCTGATCTGACGCACTGCTTCGGCAGTGTTTCGTCGCAAAAGCCCGCTTCGGCGGGCTTTTTCTATTTCCGCGCTGCATGTCGCGATAACGTATTTCACAGCACCAAGCGTGCATCATTCATTCGCTACGGCCTGAAATTTTTATTCATCTGCGTAAATCAAAGAATATAATATTTCATCTTCATTCATTGATGAAATTAAATTCCATCTTGCCGTGTTTTTATGCGAAAGGAGTTCTTGTGGCTGAGCAGCTAGTGTTGGATGAGCTCGATAAGCGGATTTTGAATGTGTTGCAAGACAATAGCGCGATTACCAATCTCGAATTAGCGGGTATCGTGCATGCATCACCGCCGACTTGTTTGCGTCGGGTGAAGCGCTTGACGGACGCGGGAGTGATTTTGCGGCAGGTGGCTTTGCTTGCGCCGCAATGGGCGAACGCTGGTTTGACGGCGATTGTCGAGATTACGCTGGATAACCAAGCCAGCGAGCGATTGCAAGAGTTCGAAGCATTGCTAACGCATGAGGCCGCGGTATCGCAATGTTATCGGGTATCGACTGGACCGGATTTTATTCTCTTGGTGCAAGTGGCGGATATGCCCGCCTATCACGCGCTCGCGCATCGCCTGTTTGCGGCGCACGCGAATGTGCGTAATGTGCGCAGCTTCTTTTCTGTGCTGCGCAGCAAGTTTGACACCAAGATCGCCCTCTAGCGCGGCTAGATTGGCAGCTAATGGCTTGATTTATTTCGGTTTTTTGACTGGGCGCTGCCAATTTTCGATGGTTATTTGTTGTGCACGGGAAATCGTCAACTTGCCTGCCGGGGCGTTACGAGTGAGCGTGGTGCCCGCGCCCACTGTCGCACCCGCGCCGACCGTAACGGGGGCGACTAATTGGCTATCGCTACCAATGAAGGCATCATCTTCAATCACGGTGCGGAATTTATTCACCCCATCGTAATTGCAGAAAATTGTGCCCGCACCAATGTTGACGCGTGCGCCGACGCTTCCATCGCCCAAATATGCTAAGTGATTCGCCTTGCTACCCACACCCATCGTGACGTTTTTGACTTCGACGAAATTACCGATATGCACTTGCTCGGCCAGCACCGCGCCGGGGCGCAGACGAGCGTAAGGGCCAACAATCGCTTTACTGCCGACTTCCGCATTTTCAAAATGGCAAAATGGGTGGACGCTGGTGCCTGCTGCGATCCGGCTGTTTTTGATGACGCAATTCGCTCCTATCGTCACGCCATCACCTAGCTCGACCTCGCCTTCAAAGACGCAATTGACGTCGATGCTGACATCGCGGCCACAGCGCAGATTGCCGCGAATATCAATCCGCGCTGGGTCTAGCAGGCTCACCCCTTGTTCGAGCAAGGCATTGGCGCGATTGCGTTGATAAATACGTTCCAGCTCGGCCAATTGCAGCTTGCTATTGACGCCTAAGATTTCCCACGCGGCCCGCGGTTGGGCGGCAACAACGGGAATGCCATCGGCTACCGCCATGCCGACGATGTCGGTCAAATAATATTCACCTTGGGCATTGTCATTTTTGAGTGCGCTCAACCAGCGTTTCAGGTGCTTGGTCGGGGCGAGCATGATGCCAGTATTGATTTCTTGAATCGCTAGCTCGGCAGGCGTGGCATCTTTGTGCTCGACGATGCGGGTGATCTGACCGTTTTCGCGCACGATACGGCCTAGGCCGCTCGGGTCGGGCAAATTCATCGTCAAAATGGCGAGGGCGTCGGCGCTGCTAGCGGCTTGTAAGGCTTGCAGACTGGTGCGGCTAGTGAGTGGCACATCGCCGTATAGCACTAGCGTTGGCACGCTATCGTCGAGGTAAGGCAGCGCTTGCATTACAGCGTGACCCGTCCCTAATTGTGGCTGTTGCAAGGCAAATTGCACCTTGGCATCGGGGTAGGTTTGTTGAATCCGTTCTGTCACCAAATCACCACCGTGGCCGTAAATGACACAGAGGCGGGCGGCGGCGCTGTTGTCGCTAGAGGCGAGTAGGCTGAGTGCGGTGTCGATCACATGCATCACCAGTGGTTTTCCAGCAACAGGATGCAAGACTTTAGGAAGAGAGGATTGCATGCGTTTGCCCATGCCTGCGGCGAGGATGACGACGTTCATAGCGCTTGTTGGAAAGAGTTGATCAATTTGTAAAGTTTAACACGCAAGGTGAAAGCGCTAACAACCAAAGCGTACAGGGGAATGTGAGCATTGCTGTCATGGTTCAGATACGTTGTTGTGCGAAAATGGCCGCACCGGATGTCAGGCCATGGGCCGCATCTGTTTTGCGTTGCGTGCAATCTCCATCAACTTTTAGCCGAGTGCTCAAATGAAAAAAATCTTACTTGCTACCCTCATCACTAGCGCGACATTCTTCTCCGTCTCAGCGCAGGCGGAAGGCGGTTACGTCGGCCTCGCGTTTGATAAAGCCAATTATTCGGTTAGCGTGGTCGGTGCTACCACCAATTCGAGCGACGATAAGCCAACTGGCTTCAAAATCTATGGCGGTTGGAATTACAACGCGAACTTCGCGGTAGAAGCTGGCTATGCAGACTTCGGTTCCGCCAAAGTCAATTTCAGCACCAATGCCGGGAATGGTTCGGCAGAAGCCAAAGTCAACGCGTTTTACCTCGCTGGCAAAGGCACGATGCCGATTAATGAGCAATTTTCTGCCTTCGGCAAATTGGGCGTGGTGCGGAATAAATCGGATTACTCTGGCCGTGGCTTTGGTGCGGTTTCCCTTGGCGCACGTTTTAGCTTCTAGTCAGCACGCGCTAATTGAGAAGAGCGGGCAGCACGCTTGCCCGCTATAGCGAGATAGCGCTAAGGCGTCAAAGTTTTTTCTGCCAGCGGGCAAAAGTCGGGGTAAGATGCACATTCAATGGTTGCGCTGAATGGCCTCATACCCGCCCGTTAGCAAGCCAGAGTGTGATACTGCATAGGGAGGTGTAAACGATGGACCTGCTCGATGGCACCGAGGAGCAACACGATTCCCCCGAATTATTCATGTTCTTAGCGTCCACAGCGCACGACATGAAAAACTCTATTAGCGTGCTGTGTTGCACGCTAGAGCATTTGCTGGTCGATGGCTCCGCCAAAACGGCTGCGGCCTATCCTCAAATGGCGCATATGTTGTACGAGACCAAGCGCCTCAACAATAATCTGATTCAATTACTCGCTTTGTACAAAGAAGTGGGTAAGCCTGCCTATCCATTTGACCCCAATACCCAAATCATGTCGGATTTTGTCGATACGGTGCGGGCGCAAAACCGGGTGCTATTGGAATCCAAGAATATTGCGTTTGAAGTAGATGTTGACCCTGATCAAGACTGGTATTTCGATGAGGATTTGATCGTCGGTGTGATTGGGCATGCGATTAACAATGCCGTGCATTACACGCTCGATAAAATCCGCCTTGCCATTAGCGTGCAGGAAAACACCCTTGAAATTCGGGTTGAAGATAACGGCCGAGGTTATCCGCAAGGCATGCTCGATAGCGGTAACGCCGCGATGAGTGGTGATCGGGCTGGCGTGAGTTTTGCCACCAATAGCACGGGTTTGGGCCTGTATTTTTCCAGCGAAGTAGCAAAAATGCATAAAAACCGCGGCCGCTGCGGTAGCGTGCGCTTGGAAAATGGCGGCGTGCTGGGCGGTGGTTGTTTTGTGTTGCGTTTGCCTTAACGAGGTCGCGCGATGACTGCCCCGACTTTTCCCAACGTTAAAGCAGGTGCGACCGATTCGTTTGGCGACAAGATCCCGGATTGGAAAGACCAGTTTTATTTGTTGGTCGATGATTTTCAAGGGATGCGCCAATTACTGCGCGAAAGCTTGCGTAATCTAGGGGCGCGCTTCGTTGATCAAGCCGGTAGTGGTGGCGAAGCGATCACGATGTTGCAGCAAACGCGCTATGACGTGGTGCTATGTGACTTCAATTTAGGCAATGGCAAAAACGGCCAACAAGTGCTGGAAGAGGCGAAAATCCGCGAATTAGTCCGGCCAACCACGGTGTGGATCGTGGTTTCTGCGGAAAAAAGTGTCGAATCGGTGATGGGCGCGGCGGAATACCAGCCTGATGCCTATTTGATCAAGCCGATTACCGAAGAAGTGTTGCTCTCGCGCTTGAACC
>JACPVY010000032.1 GCA_016197345.1 Burkholderiales bacterium | reverse complement strand
TCCGTGAGACCCAACACTTCGAACACGGCGCGCATGGGGCCACCAGCACTGATGCCGGTACCCTTGGCAGCAGGCAGCATCATCACATTGGATGCGCCGTGCTCGCCATACACGTTGTGGTGAATGGAGCCGTTTTTCAACGACACCTTGATCATGTTGCGGCGCGCTTGCTCCATGGCCTTCTGGACAGCAACCGGCACTTCACGTGCCTTGCCTTTGCCCATGCCCACTTTGCCATCGCCATCGCCGACCACGGTCAATGCAGCAAAACCCAAAATGCGACCACCTTTGACCACTTTGGTCACGCGGTTGATCGCGATCATTTTTTCCCGCATGCCATCATCGGGCTTGTCGCCTTGCATTTTTGCTTGCATTTTTGCCATGATGATTCTTCCTTAGAACTTCAAGCCGGCTTCGCGTGCAGCATCAGCCAACGCTTTAATCCGACCGTGATAACGGAAACCGGAGCGATCAAACGCGACTTCGGTAATCCCTGCTTTCAGCGCTTTTTCTGCTACGCGCTTACCAACCAATGCTGCAGCGGCAGTGTTGCCACCAGCACCAGACTTGCCAGCCAATTCGGCGCGCACTTCGGCTTCCAGCGTCGAAGCTGAAACCAAAACGCGTGCATCAGGACTGATCAGATTTGCATAAATATGCAGATTAGTACGATGCACCGACAAACGGTTCACCTTCAACTCTGCAATCTTCAGACGGGTTTGACGTCCGCGGCGCAGCCGTGATTCTTTCTTATCCATGGTCAGCCCTTAATTACTTCTTCTTAGTTTCTTTAAGCTTGACCACTTCATCCGCATAGCGGACGCCCTTGCCTTTATAAGGCTCAGGACTGCGGTAAGCACGAACTTCAGCGGCAACTTGGCCCACACGTTGCTTGTCGATACCCTTGATCAGGATTTCGGTTTGCGTTGGGGTTGCACAGGTAACGCCTGCTGGCATTACATGCACCACTGGATGCGAAAAACCAAGCGACAAATCAAGCTTGTTGCCATCAGCTTTTGCACGATAACCCACGCCAACCAGCGTCAATTTACGTTCAAAGCCTTTGGTAACGCCAGTGACCATGTTATTGACCAATGCGCGAATGGTGCCCGACATAGCGTTTGCTTCACGGCTGTCGTTCGCCACATCAAAGGTCAAAGTGCCGTTGGTGTTTTGAATCTTCACCAAACCATTCAAGGCTTGGCTCATTGTGCCCATAGGGCCTTTTACTGTGATTGCAGAATCAGTGATGGTCGCTTCCGCGCCCGCTGGCAGTGCAATCGGCATTTTAGCTACACGAGACATATTGCACTCCTTAAGCGACGTAGCAAATTACTTCGCCACCAACACCGTTTGCGCGTGCTTTACGATCCGTCATCACGCCTTGCGGAGTCGAAACGATAGCAACACCCAAACCATTCATCACGGTCGGGATTTCACCTTTGCCCTTGTACACACGCAACCCTGGACGGGATACGCGCTCCAAGCGCTCGATGACTGCACGACCAACATAATATTTCAAACCGATTTTCAATTCCGACTTGCCACCAGCTTCGGTAACAGCGAAATCTTCAATGTAACCCTCGTCCTTCAGGACTTTGGCAATTGCAACTTTGACTTTGGACGACGGCATAGAAACCGTTGCCTTTTGGACACCTTGTGCATTACGTATGCGGGTCAGCATATCGGCGATAGGATCGCTCATACTCATTGCATATTCTCCTATTACCAGCTTGCTTTTGTCAGACCGGGAATCTCACCACGCATGGCGAATTCACGGAGCTTGATACGGCCCAGACCGAATTTACGGAATGTGCCACGAGGACGACCTGTAACTGCGCAACGCTTACGTTGACGAGTCGGATTTGCATTGCGCGGCAGCGCTTGCAATTTCAGACGCGCTTCATAGCGTTCTTCTTCAGACTTCGACTGGTCATCAATGATGGCCTTCAAAGTTGCACGCTTGCCGGCATATTTCTTTACCAAGTCGGCGCGCTTTTGTTCACGATTAATCAGTGCCAATTTTGCCATGACGATCTCAGTTTCTGAACGGAAATTTAAATGCGGCGAGCAGAGCTTTCGCTTCGTCGTCGGTCTTTGCGGTAGTGGTGATGCTGATATTCATCCCGCGCAACGCGTCGATCTTGTCGTACTCGATCTCAGGGAAAATGATCTGCTCTTTCACACCGATGTTGTAGTTACCACGACCATCAAATGCACGGCCAGAAACACCGCGGAAGTCACGTACACGTGGCAATGCAACAGTTACCAAACGATCGAGGAACTCATACATACGAGCGCCACGCAACGTCACCATGCAACCAATCGGATAGCCTTCACGGATTTTGAAACCCGCGATAGCTTTACGTGCTTTGGTCACAACTGGTTTTTGGCCTGCGATTTTGGTCAAATCACCGACAGCGTGTTCGATGATTTTTTTATCTGCCACTGCTTCAGACAAACCCATGTTCAGGGTGATCTTCAACAAACGTGGCACTTCCATCGGCGATTTGTAAGCAAATTTGCTTGTCAATTCGGCGACGACTTTTTCTTTATAGAATTCCTGGAGACGGGCCATGATTTCTTAAACCTTCACAACTTCGCCAGTGGATTTAAATACGCGAACTTTTTTACCGTCCACTTCTTTAAAACCTACGCGATCTGCCTTGCCAGTAGCTGCATTGAACAATGCAACATTGGACACGTGAATTGGCATCAACTTATCGACGATGCCACCAGTTACGCCAGTCATCGGGTTTGGCTTGACCGCCTTTTTGGCGACATTGACACCCTCAACCACGATGTGCTCAGCATCAATACGCTGCTGAACTACACCACGCTTGCCCTTGTCCTTGCCTGTCAGGACGATGACTTCGTCATTTTTACGAATCTTATTCATAAGTCTTCCTTACAGAACTTCAGGCGCGAGCGACACGATTTTCATGAAGCGCTCGGAACGCAGTTCACGCGTTACTGGCCCAAAAATACGTGTGCCAATTGGTTCTAACTTAGCGTTCAACAAGACAGCAGCGTTGCCGTCAAATTTCACCAACGAACCGTCTTGACGACGCACGCCTTTTGCGGTGCGAACCACCACGGCGTTATAAATTTCGCCCTTTTTGACACGACCACGTGGCGCAGCAACTTTGACAGTTACTTTGATCACGTCGCCAATGCCAGCGTAACGGCGCTTGGAACCACCCAACACCTTGATGCACATAACTTCTTTTGCACCCGTGTTGTCGGCTACTTCGAGCCGGCTTTCGGTTTGAATCATAGTATTTTCTTTCCCAACTTAAGCCGCTTAATCCGCACCATGCGGGTTCTGTCGCGGTCAGTCTTGGTCCCGCCAGATTACTTCATGCTTGAAGCGCACTGTTTGGGTCGATGACTTCCAAAACTTCTTCCCTCAAGGCCACGAATCTCGGACAGGGTTGCCTGGATTCTTTTTTGCAGCACTTAGATGAACGAAGCCCAGCATTATTACATGAAAATGCTGGGCTCGCAACAAATATTTTAAAGCTTTGTGACGCTTGTATTACACCACTTGCGCGGCTTGTACCACACGGGTCACGGTCCAAGCTTTGGTCTTCGAAATCGGACGACCTTCTTGAATCTCAACCACATCACCTTCTTTGACCTGATTGGTCTCATCGTGTGCGTGATACTTGTTCGAACGCATGATGATTTTCCCGTACAGCGGATGTTTCACATGGCGCTCAATCAATACGGTGACGGTCTTGTCCATCTTGTCCGACACCACTTTACCGATTAGTGTGCGCTTGAGCGGCTTTTTCACTTGATCGTTCATTATTTGGCGTCCTTCACGTTCATGACCGTTTTCACACGCGCGATATCGCGGCGCACCTTTTTGAGTTGTGCAGTGTTATTCAGTTGCTGCGTAGCGATTTGCATGCGCAGGCCGAATTGTGCCTTCAACAACTCATTCAACTCTTTTTTCAGAGCATCTTGGTCTTTGCCGCGGAGTTCAGTTGCTTTCATATACAACTCCTATTATTGGCCGACTTGGCGGACGACGAAAGTGGTAGCCAATGGCAGCTTTGCAGATGCCAGACGGAATGCTTCCCGTGCCAACGCTTCATCAACACCATCCATCTCGTACAGCACTTTACCTGGCTGGATCTCAGCGACATAGTATTCCGGATTACCCTTACCGTTACCCATACGGACTTCAGCAGGTTTTTGCGAAATTGGTTTGTCCGGGAAAATCCGAATCCAAATACGGCCGCCACGTTTGATATGACGCGTCATAGCACGACGAGCAGCTTCGATTTGACGCGCGGTCAAACGACCACGACCAACCGCTTTCAGGCCAAATTCGCCAAACGAAACGGCGGTGCCGCGTTCGTGCGAAATACCTGTGTTACGGCCTTTTTGCTCTTTACGATATTTTCTACGTTTTGGTTGCAGCATGATTATTCTCCTGCCTTATCTGCACCGCTACGTGCGGGACGCTTACCAGCGGGGGCGCCAGCACCTGGTGCACCAGCTGCTTGACCTTCACGCTTTGGACGGGCGCGACCTGCTGGCTTGCCATCTTCACGGCGTGGGCCACGGCGCTTCTTGTCGTCTTCGCCAGCAACTTCGACCACTGGCGTTTCGCCATTAGCCAAACGATCACCTTTGTAAACCCACACTTTGACACCGATGATGCCGTAGGTGGTAGACGCTTCGCTGGTGCCGTAGTCGATATCAGCGCGCAAGGTATGCAGAGGCACGCGGCCTTCGCGATACCATTCTTTACGTGCGATTTCGATGCCGTTCAAACGACCAGACGACATGATCTTGATACCGAGTGCGCCCAAGCGCATCGCGTTCTGCATTGCGCGTTTCATAGCGCGGCGGAACATGATACGTTTTTCGAGCTGCTGCGAAATCGAGTCAGCGATCAATTGTGCATCGATCTCTGGCTTACGAATTTCTTCGATATTGACATGCACTGGCACGCCCATGATTTTGGTCAAATCGGCTTTCAAGACTTCGATGTCTTCGCCTTTTTTACCAATCACAACGCCCGGACGCGAGCTATAAACAGTGAAACGCGCATTCTTAGCTGGACGCTCAATAACGATGCGGCCGACGGAAGCGTTTTTCAGCTTTTTCTTCAAATAGGTACGTGCTTTCAAGTCTTCGTTCAGCATTTGAGCAAAGTTGCCATTGCCCGCATACCAACGCGACGCCCAGTTACGGGTGACTGAAAGGCGGAAACCTGTTGGGTGTATCTTCTGTCCCATCGTGACTCCTTAGTTACCGACAGTCACGTAAATGTGACAGGATTGCTTAGAGATACGATCGCCGCGACCTTTTGCACGCGCGGTGAAGCGCTTCAGGATCGGCCCTTTTTCGACGTAAATCGTCTTCACTTTCAGCTCGTCGATGTCTGCACCATCGTTGTGCTCAGCATTCGCAATTGCGGATTCGAGCACTTTCTTGATGATCGCAGCACCTTTCTTCGGGCTAAATTGCAAGATGTTGAGAGCTTGATCAACTTTCTTGCCGCGAATCAGGTCAGCCACCAACCGACCTTTCTGGTCGGACAGGCGGACACCTTTTAGGATAGCTTTGGTTTCCATTATTTCTTCGCCTTTTTGTCGGCAGCGTGACCCTTAAACGTACGAGTCAACGCGAATTCGCCGAGTTTGTGACCGACCATATTTTCGGAGACATACACTGGCACATGTTGCTTGCCATTGTGTACTGCGATAGTCAAGCCGATAAAATCAGGCATGATGGTCGAACGACGGGACCAAGTCTTGATCGGCTTTTTGTCTTTGGTAGCTTGCGCTGCCTCGACTTTTTTGACCAAATGGGCGTCACAAAACGGCCCTTTTTTCAATGAACGTGTCATGTGTTACCCCTTATTTCTTGCCACGGCGCGAGACGATCATGGAAGTCGTGCGCTTATTGCGACGCGTCTTCTTGCCCTTGGTCTGTTGGCCCCACGGCGACACTGGATGACGACCTGCTGCGGTACGACCTTCACCACCACCATGAGGATGGTCGATTGGGTTCATGACCACACAGCACCTGCGGTACGTGCCATTTGCGCCCCCTTGCCTGGCAACATTTCCACGCAATGCATGGTGGTGCCGACTGGGATATTGCGGATTGGCAAGCAGTTGCCCGATTTGATCGGAGCAGCCGAACCACTCATCACTTGGTCGCCCACAGCCATGCCTTTGGAGGCGATGATGTAAGCGCGCTCGCCATCGGCGTAGCACAACAAAGCGATGTTAGCGGTACGGTTTGGATCGTATTCAATACGCTCAACCTTGTCTGGAATACCATCCTTGGTGCGTTTGAAATCGATCACACGATAATGCTGCTTATGACCACCACCGATATGACGGGTAGTGATGTGACCGTTGTTATTACGGCCAGCAGTTTTCGACTTCTTTTCAACCAAAGCTGCCAGTGGACGGCCTTTGTACAGGTCGGGATTAACGACCTTGACCATACCACGACGACCTGGGGAAGTCGGTTTCATCTTAACGAGTGCCATTATGCAGCCTCCTCGGTGAAGTTAATTTCCTGACCGGATTTGAGGCAAACATACGCATGCTTGGTGTGATTGCGACGACCAGTGAAACGGCCAGAACGCTTTTGCTTACCCATGCGGTTCACGGTTTGCACCGACTCAACCTCAACTTTGAACAGCATTTCAACTGCTGCTTTGATTTCGAGCTTGGTGGCATCTGGCAGAACGCGGAACATCACTTGCTCGTTCTTTTCAGCAACCATGGTTGCTTTTTCCGAGATGACTGGTGCAACTAGCACCTTCATCAAGCGCTCTTCACTATGTTTCAATGTCGCGCTCATGCCAACATCTCCTCAATCTTAGCCAAGGCAGCCTTGGTGACCAAAATCTTCTTGTAGAACACCAAGGAGAGTGGATCAGCATGACGTGGCTCGACAACCAGCACGTTAGGCAGGTTACGCGATGCCAAAGCCAGGTTTTCATCAAAGCCATCAACGATGATCAACACCGATTCTAAGCCCATGCCTTGCAATTTTTGCGACAGCAATTTGGTCTTTGGTGCTTCTACCGAGAAGTTTTCAACGACGGACAAACGGCCTTCGCGCGCCAACTGGGACAGAATCGAGCAGATACCTGCGCGATACATCTTTTTGTTGACTTTGTGCGAGAAGTTTTCGTCTGGCGAATTCGGGAAAATACGACCACCGCCACGCCACAATGGGGACGACGACATACCAGCACGAGCGCGGCCAGTACCTTTTTGACGCCATGGCTTCTTGGTCGTATGACTTACTTCTTCACGATCTTTTTGTTTGCGGTTACCGCTGCGAGCATTCGCTTGGTAAGCAACAACGACTTGGTGAATCAGCGCTTCGTTATAATCACGAGCAAACACGGTATCTGCGGCATTAACATTTGCCGACGATTGGCCTTGCTCATTCAGGAGCTTCAGTTCCATCTATCAGGCTCCTTTCTTTGCTTTGGTTTTAATGGCTGGGTGAACAATCACTTGACCATTTTTCGCGCCAGGAACAGCACCCTTGACCAACAACAACGAACGCTCAGCGTCGATGCGTGCGATTTCGAGGTTTTGTGTGGTGCATGTAACATCACCCATGTGACCAGTCATGCGCTTACCAGGGAAAACACGACCTGGATCCTGCGCCATACCGATCGAACCAGGTACGTTATGCGAACGCGAGTTACCGTGCGATGCGCGACCAGAAGCAAAGTTGTGACGCTTGATGGTACCTGCATAGCCCTTACCGATGGACACGCCTTGCACGTCGATCTTTTGACCGACTTCGAACAGACTGACGGGGATTACATCGCCCGCTTTCAGTTCGGCAGCTTTAGCAGCATCAATATGGAACTCTTTGAGGAAGGTGCCGGCTTCAACGCCTGCTTTGGCGAAATGACCAGCAGCAGCTTTGTTAACACGGGAGGCACGACGATGACCGAATGCAACCTGAACAGCGGTATAACCGTCCGTTTCAGGCGTTTTGATTTGCGCAACACGGTTGTTCGACACGTCCAACACGGTAACTGGGATCGAATCCCCGTCATCCGTGAAGATGCGCATCATACCAACCTTGCGACCAAGAAGGCCTAGGCTCATTTTTTCTCCATTCCCACCTACGATTGGGCGGGGCTGATGTGAATACAACTAAATAAAACGCAGATCCGTTACCGAATCCACGCGGAAGCCGAAGATTCTACCGTAAAAAAAAGCAACCCGCAAGATGCGCAGGCTGCCTTTTTCTAGGAATCTTCGATTTTCACCCCTTGCGGGATGATTATGTGAAATTACTGCAACTTGATTTCAACATCAACGCCAGCTGGCAAGTCCAGCTTCATCAAAGCGTCAACAGTTTT
>JACPVY010000125.1 GCA_016197345.1 Burkholderiales bacterium | reverse complement strand
GGTCGTGATGACGGTGCCGATATCCTTCAAATCAATACGGCAGTTTTTATACAAGCGGCCGATAGTGTTATCCAACACCATTTTTTCATCCATGATGGCGATGCCGCCACCACTGATATCCGCCAATGGGAAATTGCAAATCGCGCCACCTAAATCGTCTGGCAGGGCAATCACGCAGCGTACTGGGTTAGTCAGCGGCGTTTCCATCCGATATAAATCGCGCCTTTGTAGGCGGATAATGCTAGGGGGAATTTGAAATGCGAGTGCAGGGCGGCTCGCATATTCAGTCGCATAGACGTTATCGCTCCAAAAGAGGATGCGGATTTTATCTAGCGTGGTTTCAAAGGCAAGGCGGCGAGCGGCGATAATTCGTTGGTTTTGCTCGCGGTTGATGGAGCAATCTATCGTTACTTCATTGTTATCGACATCAACATCCAATACCGATGTCACCGCCACATCGGCTTCACCATTGATAAGCAGGCGTAATAACTGATTTTTTTCACCGATGGCGCGCAACAGCGCAATAATCTCACGGCGCGATTCAATCTGATAGTTATGCCAATTCTCAATGTCGGATACGTTTTTATCTGTTGGCATCTGGCGCTGTTGATGAGGTAAAAAAGCAAATTTAAGGATAAAAAAACGCGGTGCAGTTATTTTATCCTTATTGGGCAACCATCAATTTACGGTGTTACCACAGGCGCCTGATCAATGATGGTCTCTGGTGCGGGTGGCGGGACACTGCCGTTCTTCTTGGCTGTCTCTATATAATATAACCATGCCAAAAGTTCCGCAACCGCACGATACAGTGCAGGTGGGATATGTTTATCTAACTCTACCTGCATTAACAAGGCGACGAGTTCCTTCGATTCATGCACAAATACGCCATTTTCTTTGGCTCGCGCAATAATCTGTTCGGCAACTAAACCGCGCCCCTTAGCGACCACTTTCGGTGCGGTTGCGCCGGTCTGGTAGGCGAGGGCGGCGGCAGATTTGGGTTTGGGTGGCGGTGTATTCATTTTTTCATCACCGTCAGTGAGTCTAACGGCGAACCCGCCGCGCCCAAGGCATCGGCGAGCGCGTCTGCATGCTGTCGCAGGAGTGCTGCGCTGTCTTCATCACCTGTCCCCACTTGAATGTGAACCCGATTTCCGATCAAGTGGACACTCGCTTCGACCTCGCCTAGTGTTGGTAATTGAAATCTGACGATGCTTTGCCACGCCTGCATTTGTTCGCCACCACCTTGTCGTTGATCTTCTTTGCGCACTTCCCAATCCATTTGCTGGCCCGGCCAAATCTCTCCCTGCCAACGGGTACTTTGTTGTTCTAGGGTATTGAGTTGCAAATTAACGATTTGTGCAAACTCAACACGATTGGGATCGGCATGGGCGATTTTTTGACCATCTTGCATCTGTGGCTCGTGCATTAGGTCAGAGAGCGTGCGTTGACCATCGACCCATTCGGCGACGTGGGATTCATAAAATAAGCCACTTTTGCTGATCGTGTCTTGTAAGGCGTCTGCCACTTGTTGCGGTGGGTTATTCGGTTGATCGACGATTGCTTCTTTGCCTTGCAACGCGCCAGTTGCGCCATCACGCTGCGCCGCTTGCAATAATTGGTTGATGAGTTTGCCCGTTGTGCTGAACGAAGTATTGCCTTGCTGCGATGCGCCGTGATGCGCATGGTGTTGATCAAGCGGCGTTAGCAGCGCGCCATCTTTGGTGATAATCGCGGCGTTTTCGCCCGTGCTAGGGGTTGGCATTTCGTATTCTGGGCGGTACATTGCGCCAATTTGCGCAAATTTTTGCGCTAAGCGATTACCTGGGCTAAGCATCGCATTGCCACTTTGCATGGCATTCGATAACTGTTCTTGCATTGCGCCTGTGGATTTTTGCGCATGCTCATCCAGTTTTGCGTGGGAAGTGTCGTTTTCTTGCGTCGTCGGATGCGAAAAGCGCGCTTCGACTTCATCGGGAGCCCCGCGCGACAAGGCAACGATAGCCGCTTGTTCAGCGTCATTGCCAATCACAAAAGTAGGGCGGGGATCTGCAGAAACCAGTGTCATCGGCATTTTGTCGCCGATTTTACTGCCAGAAGGAAGCATCATGCGGGCAGCTGTTTCACCCACTTTGACCATAAAGCTGCCGTCGGTAAAACGCGACATCACTTCGCCTTGCAACTGCTGCCCTAAAATACGCTGCAGTGCACGCTGATAGAGGTCGCCGCGGGTGTCGCCGATAGCAGCTACGGTCGAAGGCCCCTCAACTTGAGTGACTGGCCTGACCGAAATGCCATCGCCGCTAGGCAGCATGGTGTTTTTCCGTTAGTTGGTGCCGTATGCGCTCGATAACTTGCGTTCAGTGCCGGCGTTATTCATGAGCGCAGCAAGTTGCGCCATCCAAGGTTCTGTCAAATTCCGAATTTCTCTATCGTCCGCCAGAATTTGATGAATTATCTGTACTTTACGTTCGCGCAGACCGCCCGTCAACGGTTCTGGTGGCTCGCCTTCGCGCAAGCTTTGTACATGGCTGGCACAATGCCCTTCGAGTTGCACCAGTGTGTCCCAATCACCAGCGCGTGCAGCGGCCAACATCTGCGCAGTGAGCTTAGAGACATCTTCATATAGAGCAATGATTTCTTGGCTATTCATCATCCTATTCACCCTCATTATGCACTGATAAACGTCGAGGAGCGTGGCATCAAGGCATCGTAAGAAGAAACGCTTACTTTTGCTGCTTCTGCCTGTTTTGCATCAACCGTTTGACCAATTTCGTCCCAAGCGCTTTTT
>JACPVY010000031.1 GCA_016197345.1 Burkholderiales bacterium | reverse complement strand
GTGATCGACGATAGCAGTACGATACGGCGCTCAGCGGAGATTTTTTTGAGTCAGGCTGGGTATCAAGTGGTACTGGCTGATGACGGTTTTGACGCCTTAGCCAAGGTTAACGATCACAATCCAGCGATGATTTTTTGTGACATTCTGATGCCGAGGCTGGACGGCTACCAAACCTGCGCACTGATAAAAAAGAGTGCGAAGTTCCATGCAACACCGATTGTTATGCTATCGTCGAAAGACGGTTTGTTTGATCGCGCGCGCGGCGCGATGGTGGGTTCTGACGAATATCTGACCAAACCATTTACCAAGGATAGCTTACTCAAAACGGTGCGGGAACATACTGCCAATGCTGGCAATAAATAAACTTGAAAAAGAACTTTCGAAGTAAGGAACTATCATGCCAATTCATAAAGTCTTAATCGTTGATGATTCGCCAACCGAGCGTTATCACCTGACCCAAATTCTCATCAAAAATGGCTTTTCCGTCTCCACCGCTGAAAATGGCGAAGAAGCATTAGTCAAAATCAAAGCCGATAAACCACAACTGATCCTGATGGACGTGGTGATGCCAGGCAAAAATGGCTTTCAAGTGACGCGTGCAATTTCGCGCGATCCAGATACGCAAGATGTCCCCGTTATCATTTGCACCAGCAAAGATCAAGAAACCGACCGCATTTGGGGTTTGCGCCAAGGTGCGCGCGATTATTTGATCAAGCCAATTGATGAAGCTGAATTGTTGTCAAAAATCGCGACGCTAGGCTAACAACGATATGCCGCGCGGCGTATCGGCTAGCGCGGGACAGGTTACTGGCCCGCTCGCCGCTAAGCGCTGTGCAGGCTCGCTAGCGCACCCGATGTTGTGGTGTCCTAGCCACCGTGATTAGCTGGGTACAGAAGTGGACAAAGTGGAACAGAAGGAAGTACATGAGCGCACCCAATCTCGATTCGCAATCTAACAAGGCGCAAAACCGGGCGTCAGAATCTGCTGCGCGGCGCACCCGTTTGCGCGAGTTTCAATCCCAGTTGCTGGCGCGCATGCAGGCCGCGCGGAGTGGCGCGGATACGCGTATCAGCCAATTGGGTGTCATCATGGGTGGGCAGCGCTGGTTGTTGGATTTGACCGAAGCGAGTGAAATCGTCTCTGTCGGCGCGATTACCCCGGTGCCTTTGACGCATGATTGGTATTTAGGTTTAGCCAATATTCGCGGTAATTTGATTAGTGTGATTGATTTTGCGCGTTTTCAGGGATTGCCACCAACGCCTATCAATAATGAAAGCCGCATCATCGCTTTTGCTCCCGGCCTGTCATTCAATAGCGGATTACTGGTGTCAAAGGTGGTAGGCTTGCGCAATGTTGCTGAAATGGAATTGCGCGCCAATACTGCGCAAGACACCCAAGTCTGGTCATCGCATTGCTATCGCGATAAAGAAGAACAAACTTGGACAGTGCTTGACCTGTCCCTTGTGGTGCAGGATAACCGCTTTTTGCATGTCGGTTTATAAGCGTTGCATGCGCTAGATATGCAGCGATAACACATATTTTGCATCTTGGTTGCTGAGTCGGCGGCAAGGGGAGACACCTTGCAGCCGCATCTTTTTGTTGGAAATTAGGAGATTTTGCAATGGCGTTCAAATTACCGTTTGGGTCCAAGGACAAAGATTCTGCTGAACACGAGGACATGAGTGTATCCGACGCCGATCATTTGTCCACGCAGCAGTTTAATACCATCATGCCAACCCCGGCTGGCGGCGACGATACACTGCAACTCGGCGGTGCTAAAGGCGAAAGCACAATCCTGCCGCAACCAGCGGTGGCGGCTGCGAGTGCGCCAGAGACGAGCGGTGGCGGCGGCGGGCGTGATTTGCGACTGCCT
>JACPVY010000030.1 GCA_016197345.1 Burkholderiales bacterium | reverse complement strand
TATATTGTTTACCATAACCATAAACATATTTCCATTAAAGTTAAAATCATAAAAATCTAGAGTATTCGTGAATAATATAATATATACGTAAACAAAAAATGTCACAAAATAAATTCGATTTCCGTAAAAAAAAAAAGATTCGACGCGGAACTGCAACCCGTGCTCGTGGATCGCAACACGGCCGGCATCGCTCGCCCCGCGCACGAAA
Source organism: Burkholderiales bacterium (assembly GCA_016197345.1). Classification (GTDB taxonomy): domain Bacteria; phylum Pseudomonadota; class Gammaproteobacteria; order Burkholderiales; family Burkholderiaceae_D; genus JACPVY01. The sequence continues at coordinate 5,973 of JACPVY010000030.1, read as the reverse complement.
CCCGCGCGCGGCGGCAGCCCCTCCAGTGCGCGCACCTCCGCGTCCGAGCGCTCGAAGATCGCGGTGCAGCCGGTCTGCTCCACCAGCGCATCGAGAATCGCTTCGCGCCAGAATTCCGCTCCGGCCGAGAGGAACTGCGCGACCAGGACATCGGCGTATCCACCGAGTTTTATGGCTCATTCGTCATCACTTCACGCGCGTGCGGCACGATGAATGTGGTGAGGACGAATCAATTGCGGAGGTCTATGTAGCGCCGGATGGGGTTGAATGGCGGCTATCGGCCTCTGCTACGCAAGGTGGGTTGCATCTGACTAGAGTGATTCGCTGAAAATGTGAAGATCTATTGAACGAAGCAAAGTGCCAGTTTTGCGAACACAGGGACTCCTTCAGCCTGAATTGAACGCTCATTTAGCATTTCTTGATCAGCAGGAAAAATGTCGCTGTCATGGCAATCGCTATGAAAGCGCGGCATGGCATAAATCGTTTTCTTGCCTTTTTTGACGATCGCACCAGCCGTTATCCATGCGCCACAGCGGCGTTGAATATGGACATTTCCCGGCGATGGCGTGATGGCAATCTGGTAAATACCATCGCTGAGGCGGCATTGTCGCCGCACGGTTTTGGTGGCATGGATGAATTCGTCGTCACCTATCGTCAATAGCTTCCATGGATCCCATTGCGTGCTGCGTTTCTGCATCAGCATTGCCTCACCCTCTTCGTTGTATGCGCCGTCATAGGTCAGCAGCAATTGGTCGTTTTGTTTGTCGCAAACATAGCCAACCAGCGCAAAAAAAGTATCGGCATAGGCTGGTAGCACAATGGCAAAAAGCACAGCAGCAATGAGTGGCTTCATTGGTCGTCGCCTCACGTCACCTTCAAAAAATAATCCAAAATATGAAAGTGATCCTCAAAAAACTCCTCTTCCATCGCTAGCAAATCGCCAATCGGCACCCATTTCGCGTGCATTGCGTCGTCGCTGCCTTTCACATCTGATAGCCCTTCGGTCTTCAAATCAAAAAAGTGCGCATGGGTGATGGTGCGGCCACGGCTGCTGCGGTCGGGGTGGTCGAAGACTTTGATGTCAACTAGCGCAGATTCGAGTGAGGAAGTGAATAATCCAAACTGCGTTTCTTCGCGTAATTCGCGTATTGCCGCGTGTAACAGGCGTTCGCGTTGATCGAGAAAGCCGCCGGGGATGGCCCATAAGCCATTGCCGGGAAAGCCGCCGCGTTGCACGAGTAAGACGTGTCCCGCTGCTACGACCACGGCATCGACTGTCACAAACACTGGTGGATACGGGGCGTGCTTCCAAGCATCTTTGTAGCCACTAATTTGTTGATGCTCTTTCTGCATAGGGGCGTAATACGGCAATTTGGCCCACGCTTTGAGAAATTGCCGCACCGGTAGCGCGACTTGTTCGGCTAGCACGCTAAGGGACACATCCATATTTTCGGCTTCGAAAAAAATCTGCCGTATCGCGGTGGCATCGACATCCATCATGCTTTTCGCGGTGATGAATTGCCATTGTGGGAAGTGCTGCAAGTAATAGCTGGAAGCATCTTTGAAATAGCCAACCAGCGCGATGTGCTTGCTGCCGCCAATTTCTTCCACCTTGCGGCAAACATACTGCGCCCAGCGCGTGTCGTCGTAATAATCGCGCACGGCGACAAAGCTGACGCGCGCCGCATCGTCTGGCGTGAGCGTGGCTGCTATCATCGCTTGCCGCTCTTGCCAGGTGAACGGGTTTTTCGCGCTACGGGCATGGAAGGCCGAGCCTAGCACCACCACCACCTTCGGTGCCGACGCTAGCGCTTGCTTTAATAAACCCGCATGCGCTTGGTGGAAGGGTTGGAAACGGCCAATGATGACGGCGACGTCGATCTGGATAGTCATAGTGCTTTCCTCAATATTTGGCGGCGATAGGCATTTGGCGGCCACTGCCAAACGCGCGTGAGCGGACGCGGATGATCGGTGCGGCTTGGCGGCGTTTGTATTCATTGCGCGCTACCATGCCTAAAATCCGTTCGACCAAGGCTTTACCGTCACTGGTTTGCTGTAGATTGCTGACAAATTCGTTGGCTTGTTTGCGTTCATGTGGCGGCAAACGTGTCCCTTCCAAATGCCATTTCAAGATTTCATCTAGCACTTCGTACGGCGGCAAGCTATCGGTATCTTTTTGCCCCGGCGCTAATTCGGCTGAAGGGGGTTTGGTGATAATTGCCGAGGGAATGATTTCACGCCCGGCATGGTGGTTGAGATAGCTAGAGAGCGCAAACACTTCGGTTTTATACAAATCACCAATCAAGCCTAAGCCGCCGTTAGTGTCCCCATATAGGGTGCAATAGCCGACCGAAATTTCGCTCTTATTGCCAGTGGTAAGCAGTAGGGCACCGAAGCTATTCGAATATTCCATTAAAATCGTGCCTTATAAATTTAAGTTTTATTTTTTGATATTTTTAATATTTGAAAATAATTTTTCGGCAAACACAACAAATTATCGTATTTAACCCATTATAACACTCTCAAAAATATATTTATTTATTTTAAAAAAATTAAATTTGGCAACCCACCACCACTTTTTTAAAGCCGCAACGCCGTGCATAGTCTTGCAAACCGAGCACGATTTGGCGGCGGGTAAACTCTGCGACTGCTAAGCCAGCGGCTTCAGGCTGCGGCAGGTGCGTGCCATCGACGGCAACGAAGCGCTGTTCGCTAAAACCGAGCAGTTGAAAATCTTCGGTAAAACGTTCTGCTTCAAAAGCAATCCCTTGGCTGGGTGAGACGGCGAAAGAAGCGCCATCAAACACCAGTTGATCATGGCCGCCGATTTGGTTGACGTAGAGCAGCGGTAAGTGGGTGGCGCGCGCCGCTTGCGTGAAAAGCTCATGGCGTTGGGCGCGTTTGCCGATGTCGGACGGACTAGCGTTGATGCTAATCACCAAATCGGGTTGGGCTTCTTGCAAGAGAGCGAATGGGTTGACGTGGTAGTCCTGTCCCGCATTATTCCAGCCGTCCTCACAGACGATGAATCCGACGGTTTGCTGTTTCACGCGCAACAGGCAGGCGTGCTCAGGGCCGGGTTCGAAATGGCGGCGTTCGTCGAAAATGCCGTAAGTTGGCAGCAATTGTTTATAGTATTCGGCGACGATAGCGCCGTTTTGGATCGCTAATAAAGCATTGTGTAGTGGTTTGCCGGGGCCACGATTGGCGCGTACGGTGCCGACTACGCTGACCAAGTCAGGCAAACTACGGCTAAATTCGAGTAATTCCGTTAGGCTAGCGTCGAGTTTGCTTAAAAAAGCAGCATCTTCCAATAAATCACCGGGGTAATAGCCACATAGCGCGAGTTCGGAAAATACCGCGATGTCGGCTGCTTGTTCGTGTGCGCGCTGCATGCAGTGGCGGATTTGCGCGAGGTTGCCGCTAAAGTCGCCAACGGTGAAATTACGTTGGCAGATTGCAAGGGTTAACATGATTTTTCTCGAAGTTAGGTCAGATTGTGCTGAAACACTTGGCGCAAATAGGCGAGGAAGGTTTCGTCTTTGCACAGGGTTTTGCCTTTTGCGTCGGAAAGCTTAGCCACCGCTTGGCCGTTGCAAGTGGTGAGCTTCATCACGATGTTTAAGGCGGGGATGCCGCAATCATTGCTGAGATTGGTGCCGATGCCAAAGCCCGTCATGATGCGGTCAGCAAAGTGCTGATACAGCGCAATCGAGGTCGGCAAATCAAGGCCATCCGAAAAGACTAAGCGTTTGGTGTGGGCATCGACCCGCAATTTGGCATAGTGCGCTAAGGCTTTTTCGCCCCAAATAACTGGATCGCCCGAATCGTGGCGCAAACCATCAAATAGCTTGGCAAAATACAGATCGAAATCGGCGAGGAAGGCATCCATTCCTACTACATCGGTCAAGGCGGTGCCTAGGTCGCCGCGATATTCATGCACCCATTCCTCTAGCGCCATGCTTTGAAAGTCGCGCAAACGCACGCCAAACGCTTGGAAGGATTGCAGATATTCATGTGCCATTGTGCCTATCGGCACTAAGCCATATTTTTTTGCGAGATAGACGTTGGAGGTGCCCTTCATGAACTGTGGCACTTCGCGCGCTAGCGTAGCGACCACTTCATCTTGCCATTTACCAGAGAAACGACGGCGCACACCAAATTCAAAAAACTCAAAGGGATGTTGTTTCGCTGGCTGCTGTTCAAATTCGCGTAGCAGGGCGATTTTTTGCTGGAGGCGGGTGCGTCCCTCAGCGAGCGCGGCAGCTTCGTCAAAGCGGCGGAAATACAATTCATTGACGATGTACAGCACAAAAATTTCAAAACCCATCACATGCACTTGCGGCCCGCTAGCGTGGATGTTGAGGGTGTCCCCATCAATGCTAACGGTGATGAATTTGCGTTGAAAGCGAAACAGCGTTAAAAAGTCAGCGAAATCGCTTTTGATAAAGCGCAAACCACGTAAATAAGCGATTTCATCATCTTGAAAGTGCAGTGTGCAGAGATGATCGAGTTCGCGTTCGACTTCTTCTTTCAGCTCCGCCAGTGGGAATGCGGTTTTATTGCGGCAAACGAAGGCATATTCTGCGTGGGCGGCTGGGTGGCTGTGCAATAGTGCTTGCCACATCGTGAATTTGTATAAATCCGTTTCTAACAGGCTTTGTACGACGGCTTGCATGATGTGTCCCTTTTTATTTACTCGGCGTTCGCAATCAATTCTGGCAAAACTTGTGCTGCGGTTGCTAGTTGCACGCCACGTGCTGCCATTTCTTGGAAGAAGCTTGCTTGTTGCGCTTCAAAACCGCCCACTGCGCTAATGCAATCGGTCAGCAAAACATATTTGGATAATTCACTCGCAGCAGTATTGGCGACTAAATGCTCGACGGTCGCCTTCACGCAGTGGCTGCCTGCTTCGCCGCCAATATACACCTTATCTGCCTGCGCTAACACCGCTAGCAAGCCGCGATTGAGTTGGGTTTCGTCGTCATCGCTATCAGGCACTTCGGCTTGCAAGGCAGAGTAATGTTCGGTCCAAGGATTTGCGCCTTTTTGCACCAGGTTGACGCTATTCATCGTTACTTCTTCCCAGCGGTTATAGGCATAGCGCATATCGGCATGTACGGCTTGGCCCCAGCTACCAATTTCGCAGTGAATCGGCCACACCATCAGTGTGTAGCGACCCGTCGCTTCTAAGGCATCCAGATAGGCCAAAGTGCGCGGCAAGTTCTGCGCTAAGCGTGGTTGATATTGCCCGGCGCGCACTTGGCTGGCCAGAATTTGCGTAAAGGGAGGAATCGCTTGCTGTTTATTGTCCATCCAAAAAGTCGGGTGGGCGATATCAATATGGTGGTGTGAATCGAGGGTGACGTTGATTGCGCTGATGCCTGTAGCGCCGTCGTGAATTAAGTTGGCGATGCGCAGCATATCTTGATGGGCGCCAGTGACATGGAGTGCGGGTTTGTTTTGAATCACGAGGTTGCTGAGTAAATACGGTGCAGGCAGGTCGCAAAAATCGTTTTGCGGGTCGATGATGAGGAGTTGCAGATTGCGTTTGGCAGTAGCGTTGGCGTTCATGATCTTTTCCTTTCACATTGTTTTTCGTTTGCAGTGATTGCATCATAATCTACTTCGTTTAATTTTGCAACTAAGTGAGGGCGCTGTTTCAATTCGCTACAAATTCATACGGTGGTGCGGCGGGCAAACAATCGTTCATCATTAATCCCGTGTTTTTGACGTTGTAGGGTGGGCAACAAGTTGCCCACGGCTGTGGATCTCATTATGGGTTTGTGGCTTGAGTTCGATTGGACACGGCTCAATTTGCACTCCATAAGCTTGTTTTCCTTGAAATGGACTGAATTTGCGTACCTAAAGGGCGCTGGTAATTAAGCCGATTCAGCCGTCACGCGTGGGCAACAAGTTGCCCACCCTGCATTCACCATTTTCTATGGTTAATATTTTTCTAAACGAATCACC
>JACPVY010000138.1 GCA_016197345.1 Burkholderiales bacterium | reverse complement strand
GCAAAATGATTTGCGCCCATAGCACCACTAATAAAGCGACGCCATTGCGCGCGAGGCCGAAATTATTGTTTTGCCAGCTTTCGCGTGCGCCAAAAATTTTCGGTTCGACATCGCGTTTCAGCGCCACCGTGATGTGATCGGCATAAACGTTATCGAGTAATTTCAAGCCGCAAGCCGCTAAAGCGCTATCGACTTCGGCGCGAAAGACGTCGTCTGATAGCACGCGTTTGATCATGCGTTCATCGCGCTTGATGGTTTGGTGCGTCAGCAGGCGCGCGATCAAAATTTGCGCATCGTTATTCATGTTCATCCTCGGCGTTGGCGGGATTGGCGGGATTATCTGCAGCGGTTTCCGCATCGCTGCCAAAAATCGCATCGAGTTCTAGCGACAGCGTGGCGATCGACATCGCACCGATATACGGGTCCGATAATTTTTGCATCTCGTCATGCAAATGCAATTGCAAAGGCAAGCGCGCTAATTGTGCGGTCGCGCCTTGTAAGCTCGCTTCACTGGCATCGCCTAGCAATGGCAAGAGTGAGGCGCGATACGAGGCCAGCGCGAAATCGGCGGGCAAGATGCTATCGGCGACGCTCACGCTACGGGCTTCGGGCGCGAGGTTTTTCACTTGCTCGCCAAAGGAAGCGAGTTTATTGATCCAGTCGTCTAATTCGCGCGACATTGCCGTGGTATCGGCAATGGTCACGGGCGCATCCATGCCGTCGGGCAGGGCGTCACTTAAGTTCAATGCATCACGTTCGGATAAAAGTTCAGTTTCGGCTACGTCTATCATTTCTGCCGGCGTAATAAAAATCGGGTTAATGCCAAGTTCCAGCGCGCCGTCGGCGAGGCTGGCGAGATCGTTGTGTTGCAGCAACCACACTTTGATGTCGGTGGTTGAGAGGCCAGATTGGCCGAGGTGAACGCGTTGGCGTTCAATTTGATTCAACGCGCGGCTAAACATGCCTTGCATATTCAACAATGCGCTTTGCGCACGACCAATCGCTTGGGCGGCGCGGTGGGTGGCGCTATCGGCGCGCGGGTCGGTGGTGATCGCGTGTATCACTTCCGAACCTTTTTCTACCCAATCGCATGCCATATGCCATTTGGCTTGGCTCGCGCGCAGGCGAAATTCCGAGCCGGAAGCAATCGCATCGCGGAATTCTTCCGTCAACTCGATCAAGCGTCCGAGCAAGTGTTGTAATTGTTCAACAGAGACGCCACCCATCACTTGCGCGCCAGCCACTTGCGACAGCAAAAAGCCGACATCGGCTTCGTCTTCAATTGCGGACGAGCGCAGCAAGCCATCGAGCGCCGCCAAAATATTGCGGGCTAAGGGGGTGACGCGGTACACGCTTTGCTGGGCATCCCACGCTAATAATTGATGGGAACGTAGCCGCGCTAGCACGGTTTCTAAGCTATCGGGGACTAAATAGCCTAGACGCATATTGATATCAGCCCGGCTAAAGGCGGCGGTTTCGGTTTGCGCGGCGAGTTCGCGCAACACCAATAAACGGATTAAGACGCCATCGCCACCACCATGAAAGAGGGCGGTAAAGGCTTGGAGTAAAACTTGGGCGCGCTTTAAAACGAAGACTTGTTCAACATCTTCCGGCGCAATACCCGGCTGGAAATGGAATATTATCTCAAAACGCTGAAGATGGATATCATAGGTGCGCTACCGCCTAGGGCACAGCAAGATGAATGGGTAAGTTTAAGAGAATCCCAAGATTTTCATTCATTTTTCGAGAGATTGCGAGGTTTTGATCAACTCGAGGAGCTCCAATTCACAAGTGATATGTAAACGCTACACTTCAGT
>JACPVY010000124.1 GCA_016197345.1 Burkholderiales bacterium | reverse complement strand
TATTGCCTTTAATGCCAAAAATTTGCTGTGCGGTTGCATCCGCCCCCTCTCCCTAGCCCTCTCCCACGAGGGGAGAGGGGACACACCTTGCGACCGCAGTACCCTTTTGCGACAGCCTCGCATGCGGGCGAGGGTATGTTCTACCCTTTCGCGACAGCCTCGTGGGTGCGGGCGGGTGAGGCGCGTGGGTATAGCGCGCCGCAGGCAAGTGCGACGCGCTACACAAAAAAAAGCCGCGCATCGGCATAAACCAATGCGCGGCCTTCCGCTAATTTAGCGCTACGTCAAAGCATTACGCTTGCTTTTTACGACGTGCCAAGAATGCCAACACGCCCAAACCTGCCAACATCATGCCGTAGGTTTCTGGTTCTGGTACTGGGGTGACGGTCAGCATTTTTTGCGAATTGATGCCTGCGCCGGAGCTGGTCAATGCGGTGTAGTTGTAGATGTTATGAATTACGCTATTGCCTTTAGCCAGCGTCAACATTGCGTTTGCATCAGCTACCACTGCATTGCTGAGGTTGTTGAAACGCAAATTACCGGAGAGCAAATTGCCGTTGTCGTTATTCAATTCCCACAATGCCAATTGAAAAGCCTTGGCTTTTGGTGCTGGGTTGTTCAAGTTGCTGCCCAGTACGGTGGTGTAATACCCTTCATACAAACGCTTCACGGAATCGCTAGCTTGAAAAGCGCCTGCGCTGTAGTGATTCGAAGCACCGCTATAGGCCAAAGTTGGTTCGATGCAAAATGCATAGAAATTTTTGCCAGCGAAGCTGACGTCCCAAATACCAGGGGTGACGCTGTTGGCGCCAAAACCACCGCCGGTGGAGGTAAATTGTGGGCCGCCGTGCAGGGTAGCGGTGAGGTTGGTGACGCCTGCGTGTGCGCTAACGCTGGTCAAGGCGAATGCTGCTGCGATTACGGTGGTACGCAAAACTTGGTTCATGGTTAATTTCATTTCGTTGTCTTTATAAAAGTTCTGACTAGCTTCTGGTTAACTTCGCGATTTACTGCAATTTCAAACAAGCAATCTTAACCGTTTGTGTGCGCGGCTTCAACATGTCCCATCACGCGGCGCAATACTTCTGCTGCTTCGCTGCATGCTTGTGCTTCATGTGCCGAGCAGTTGCCATTGTTCGCGTTGACGGCGCTGATAGGTTGAGCGGCTTGACCCACCAGCTTATCTAGCGCATGGTCATCACGCAGCAAATCGGCCATGCTAGGCAGGTGTACACCCGCTTTTGCAGCATCAGCAGCATCGACATTGAAATAGACGTCGGTCATATCGACTGCTTTGCCACTAGCGAGCGTTGCGCTGGAGCGTTCCAGATGCAGATTTTCATTCGCATCCAAGAATGGCAATTCGGTAAATTGCACGGTCAAGCTGGTCACGCCTGCTTCTTTCATGCCCAGCAATTCGCCGG
>JACPVY010000137.1 GCA_016197345.1 Burkholderiales bacterium | reverse complement strand
TAGAAGGCACGTCTTCTTCAGCATAAATCGCATCGACGGGGCATTCGGCAACACACACGGCGCAATCAATGCATTCATCGGGATCAATGGCGAGGAAGTTGGGGCCAACGCGGAAGCAATCAACCGGGCATACATCAACGCAATCGGTATAGCGGCAACGGATGCAAGATTCGGTCACAACGTGTGTCATATCATTCCTATCATGGTTTTATGTGTAGCAAGGCAGAAATCAGGTTTTACCTGTGCAACGCACTCAACTACTTTGCAGTAGCAGGCATTTTAAGGCAAAACAGGGCTTATCACAATTTTCGCTTAGACGAATTACCTATATGCAAATGCCGCACAGCAAAATGCGCGGCACGAATATAGCGTTAAAAAAGATGATTTAGCCGTCACGAATGCCGTCACTAAAAGTGTTTTGTGTTAGCGTGATCGTCTAAAACAGGAATTTTAGCTGATTATGAATACTTCGAAGGCGCGTAGCGCCATTTTGCAGCGCTTGCGGGATGCACAGCAGCGCCCTGCATCAGAAAAAGAGGCAGAAATCGCTGCCGCGCGGGCCTATTTGCAGCAGCATGCGGCCGGACCGCAGCCTGCGCTAGGTGGTGCGGCGCAAGCGGCGGCAGACGGTGAGCGCGCAGCGTTGATTGCCTATTTTTGCCAGCAAGCGCTGAAAATGGGCGATACCTTGGCACAAGTGCCGACGCTCGACGCGGTGCCAGCCGAGGTGGCGCGCTATTTGCAGGAAAATGCTTTGCCGCCGACGATGCAGATTTGGCCGCAATTTGCGTCCTTAGCATGGCAAGCGGCAGGGGTAGAAATCAGCCTTGCGCCAGCACCACGGTCGCAGCGCATGGATTATGCACAAAGCCTGACGGGCGCATTTTGCGCCGTGGCTGAAACTGGCAGTTTGCTGCTGACTTCTAGCGTGGCGACGCCTGTCAGTTCTGCGATTTTGCCGGAAACGCATATCGCTATCGTGCAAGAATCCCGCATCGTTGCCTATATGGAGCAGGCATTTACGCTCTTACAAGCCGAGCAAGCCGAGCAAGCTGGCTTGCCGCGCACGGCGACGTTTATCTCTGGCCCTTCGCGTACCGGCGACATTGAACAAACCATCGTGCTTGGCGCCCACGGCCCGTATCGGGTCCATGTGATCCTCATCCCCAATTAAGCTCGTAGTTTCCTTTTGGTTTTAAATTGTTTTTTAGGTATCCGTTTAATTTTCTAAATTGAACTCGGTTTAATTCGGTATCAAAATTCGAATTTTTTAAATTTTTTTCGAAAAAAATAAATCGATTCTAGATTAATACCGCATTGAAAAGCGAAAAAAACGCAGCAATGATGGCGAAATCGTTCAAGGTCGTCAAAGTCGATGTCGGTAATTTTGATCGTAATCTCGATATCGCCAATAGCTATGGCAATCCACTCAAAAAAGGGATTCCGGCAGCGGTCTTGGTGTCACCGTCAAATCAAGTGCTATTTGCAACCAAGGGTGGTGAGCTAGCGAATGCGCGCAAGATGAGCGACAGCGGGGTCTATGATTTCTTCGCCAAAGCGGCGCAAGAAGCGGGCGTGAAATAAATCTGACCGGCTTTTGATGCTGGCGGCGGCGCTGGCACGCTAGCGCCGCCGCCTATCCTTGCTTATTTCCGCAAAATGACAACGCCATGCGCATTGCTGCGTGGCGTCACTTGTGTGCTGGGTTGCACGCCGCCTTTGTCGCCACTGAAGAAGTCATACGTCACCCCTAAACCGGGCGCATTGCCACCGAGGAAAAAGCCTTAAATGGCGCTGGTGTTGAGATTGCCGCAGCTAATACCAACACAACTGAGTGTGTGGCTCTCACCATTGATGCCATGATTTGCACTGCTGGAATTAAAACCGAGATCGGTGCGGGCAAATGGCATGTTTTTCACATCCAAATTCCACGTACTCTGGTTGTCTGCTGAATTGAAACTCACGCCTATGCTGGTGTTGGCGCGCATTGCAGAAAAATCGACATCGACGCGTGCGCTATTGAGAACGCCGACATTGCCTTTCGCGTCGGTTGGGGCCGTGCCACCGATATTGTTATAGGTTGCGCTACCTGTGAGGGGGAGTGTTGCTAACTCGGTATTGCTGGCCGAAGTATTGATCCAATGCAGGCTACGGCCTTGATTATTGATACTGCCTAATTTCACGCTGCCGTCACGGCTATAAATATCCACCACCCCATTTTGCCAGCGGCCCCAATTGACCGTGGTGTTGCCGAATTTGGCCGAGCCGAGGTCGGTATTGGTGGCACTGCCGCGTTTGACCGTCACGGCACTTTCTTGGCCATAGTTAGGCGTGCTGCCATCGATGGCGGTGTAATTACGCGCTTTGCCGATAAATTCATCCATGCCGCCGATTGAATCCACCAAGCGGGTGGCGCTGCTGCCATAGTCGATGGAAGCGGTGACGCTCGCTTGTTGCCCGCTGCGGCCGCTATTGGCGAGTACAAAACCACTACCATCATCGGCGCTAACGGCGCGATATTGTGCATTCACATTTTGCTTGTCGCCGCTAAAACCGACGACGCCTTGAATGATATGGTCGGTCGGGACTTGATAAATCTGACCAGTCAGTGGGTCAGTTACTGCACGGCTGCTAGGTTCGGTCAGCGAGTATTGAATCCCCGCACTGTTTAAGCCTAAGCCCATCAGGCTGCCGCTAATCGTGGCGGCATAGCTTAAGCTCTTGCTGTCTTTCGTATTCGGATTAACCTGCTCGCCGTTTTTCGTCAAAATATTCAGGCTGTTAGCAGTTTGATTGAGGACGCAGCTAGCGCAATAGCGTGCATCAAAGCGGCTGCCATCCAGTGCAATATTGGTATCGCCAAAGCGCCATACATCATTGCCAAAGTTGAGGTTTAACAGGGCTGATACACTTTGGGTCGAGAAATTCGCACTCAAGGTGGCGCTATTTAAGACCCCGGTATTGCCATAGTTGTCAGTGGGGCGGGTGCCACCTAGCATCGTGTAATGGGCAACCCCCGTCAAACTTTGTGCTAAACGCCGAGGTTCGGCGTTGATGCCAGTAATCCAATGCAGGCTAGCTTGCCCTTGTTCTGTCACATTTTTATCGACGGCACCTAGCACAAATTGCCCTGTGGTTTTGTCAACGGCGCCTAAACCAACCCGACCGCTCGCATCGCGCCCGGTAATTTGTTCTTCAGTAACAATTTTGCCACCTTGCCACCGCCCCCACGCTAAACCCGTCGCCGCATTTTTTTGCATATCGAGTAATTGCGGTTTGCCATCGTCAGCATAATAAATACTGTGATTGGCTGGCCCTAGCGCTTGATAATCAGTGGCATTACCCCGCACGAAATTACCATTGCTATCGACCGCTATCGCTACCTTGGCACCATAATTGCCGTTAGAAATGCCTTTCGCATTCGAGTTGAGATTGGCGATTTGAATGCTGCTAGGGGTGCTCTTAGCGACAGTGTTGACGGCAGAATAATTGATTTGGGCCAAATTCAAGGCTTCTTGCACTGCTTGCACCGCTTGCAGTGCTTCTTTGGCGCTGCTGACGGCGGCAGCAGCAGTGGCTTGGAAAATGGCATAGCGTGGGTCTGTGCTCGGGATGTTGTTGGCCGCCACCATCGCTTGCGAGGCCGCCGCCGAGGCCGCTTCTGCCAATGCAATCGCTTGGGTCAAGGCAGTGCCTGTATCGCCTTCCCCTTTGCCTATCTTGGCAATCTTGGTCGATAAGGCCGCTAGCGCTTGTTCATCCATCTGTAGCGCGAGGCGATTTTGCTCGGAGTTGTCTTTTTGCCAGCGCTGCAAATCGTTCATATAACGTGCATATTCGCTGGCACCGCTAGCGGAAACTTGCTGCAAATTGACTAGCCCAGTCAAGCCATTTTCGCCTTTCAAAATTTGGCTGATTTGCTGCAAGGCTTGCTGACCTTTATTGGTCGCCACTAGGGTTTGTTGTAGCACTTCATTGTTGTTGGGAATGCCAGCAGCAGAGGCCGCCGCTGCTGACGCTGTTGCGGCATTGACTGCGGAAATTGCCGTTTCGGTATTGGCGAAGGCAGTATTGCGCGCCGCTTCAGAGGATTGCTGACTTTGCTGAATCGCGTTTAAGCCGTTGTTCAAACTGTTGGCAACGCTTTGCGCCGCCGCTAAATACATATTGACATCGGTGTTGTTGCCAAGATAACTGACGGCGATGTCTGGGCGCAGATTGCTGACATTGGGTGTCAGTGAAATGATGGTGGCAATGCCAGCAGCGTCGGTCAGGGTTTGGGTGCTAGCATCAACGGTGCTCCCCGTGCCATTGGTCGCGCTTAGTGTGCGATTGGCAAATTGGGCGCTGGCGGTTAGGTTTGGCTCTGGCGTGGTAGTGCGATCTTCGCGTTGCGCTAGCAGGGTGGTGTCTTCTCTTAACTGGGCTGCGGGTTTATTGCTTGTTTCACCATCCGTGCTGTCAGTATTGCCTGTTGTATTTTTCTCGCCAGATTTCACGCTTACTTTGGGCTGTGCACCACTGATATAAAAATTCGGCATTTTTTGCAGTAAGACTGGCGCTTGATTGGGCGCCCCAGCAAAGCCGATTTGATTGCGTTGAATCAGTGTGGTGCCGGCACTGGTAGTCAAGCTCGTGATACCGACATTGACCTTATCGTAAGTGCCTGCTGGATTACCTTGCGCGATGATGGTATCGGGCAAGATCACCACCGGTTCGTGATCTGTGCCACGAATGCCAATCACGGCATTGGGGGTACGGATGGCATAGCGCTCTTTGTTATTTTTGCCAATCAAGCCTGTCAAGCTGCGCAAACCACCTTTGATCAGCGTGAACCACGCTTTTTCAGTCTCAATTGCTTTGCCATCAAAGACATAGGCATCGAGTTTCAATTGGGTTTCAGGGCGTAGCGCAATCAGTGCGCCATCGACCATTTTGATTTGCGCTTGCGCATCTTTGGCCGTGATGATGCTATCGAGTTCTAGCACTTCACCACCTTTTTGCGCGGGCCGTTCTTTGCCGTCACTGCCGACAATGCGCACATCGCCAGCAACAAACTGAATGCGACCAGCGATGCCCGCCTGTGCCAAGAGCGGCGTCATGAGCGTAAGCAAGGTCAAGAGCGTCGGTGGGAAAAAAACGCCAGGCAGGGATTTACTCCAGTATCGAATAGGC
>JACPVY010000136.1 GCA_016197345.1 Burkholderiales bacterium | reverse complement strand
TGGTTGGTCGCGAAAAATAAACGCGGGGCGGCAAGTAAAACCATTGCTATCTTTTGCCTCGCTGGCATCGCCGTACTCGCACTCGCCTATGTCGTCCCCGCTACTGGCGTCGCCCATCGCGTCGACGAGGCGCTTTCAGATATCCAACGCTATATGCGCAATCAAGATGCCACCACCTCAGTCGGCATCCGCCTCGAATTATGGAAAGCATCGTGGATGATGCTGAGTGATCATCCATGGCTAGGCGTAGGGCGTGATCAATTTCGGCCCGCCTTGCTAGCACTTGCCGCGCAAGGCCGCTTACCACTCTCCCCTGCCCTCGAATTTAGTAGCAGCCATAATGATGCGCTGCATTTTCTGGCGACCGGGGGCTTACTCGACTTTAGTTTCCTGCTACTGCTTTATGGTGCGCCGCTGGTATTTTTTGCGCGCGTTTGGCGCCAGGCGCAGCAGCAAGCCGATCATGTGCGCGCCGAAGCCGCGCTGGCTGGCTTGGTGCTAGTGCTTTGTTTTATCGGCTTCGGCCTGACCGATGTCATGTTTTGGTTGATGATGACAAAGGTGTTTTATGTGATGATGGTTGGCGTCTTAGCTGGATTTTGCCTGATCGACAATAGTAAGCAATAGCAATCAATAACAATGAACGAGCAACCTATGCGTTGCAAGGAAGAGCATGACGAACAAAGAAATTACGCGGCGCTTGATACAGATGATGAAGCCGTATCGCAATCGCTTTTATCTGTCTTTTTTAGGCATGGTCGGCACCGCCTTGACCGAGCCTATGTTTCCGCGTGTGTTAGGCGTGCTATTTGACGATGGCTTTGGTCACAAACCCGGCTTTCAGGTGTGGACGATTCCCGCTGCCATCATCGCCATTTTTGTCATGCGCGGGCTATGTACTTTTTCTTCGGCTTACTTTAGCAATTGGGTGATTAGCCGTTTATTGAATGATTTGCGGCGCGCGATGTTTGATCGTTTGCTGCGCTTACCCGTAGCACGCTTTCACGAAGAATCAACCGGTGCGATTCTCAACACCATGATCGCCGAAGCACGGCAAGTGGTGGAAATGGTGACCAATGCCTTTCTCTCGATTGTGCGTGATGGTTTAGTGGTGCTGGGCTTGCTCAGCTATTTGCTGTATTTAAATTGGCGCTTAACGCTAGTCGCCTTTATTTTGGTGCCAGCCAGTGCCTTGCTAGTGCGCTTGTCTTCTGGTCGTTTGCGGCGCTTGAATCGAGAAAATCAACGCATTACCGAAGAAATGACGCAAGTGGTAGAAGAAGCCGCGCGCGGCCATCAAGTCATTCGCGTGTTTGCCGGTGAAACTTATGAGAAAAACCGCTTCGAAAAACGCAGCCAAGCCTTGCTCGGTTTTTCGCGTCGGATTACCGTTGCTGCTGCGTCCACCGTGCCGATTAGCCAATTGATGTCGGCCCTTGCGGTTTCTGGCGTGATCGTACTCGCGCTCCAGCAAGCGCAGAATGCCGATAGCGTCACGGCGGGCAGCTTTATCGCCTTCATTTCGTCGATGCTGATGATCTTAGCGCCGATGAAGCGCTTAGCCGAAGTGAATGGCCCCATCCAACGCGGCATGGCGGCGGCAGAATCGGTGTTTGGTTTAATCGATGCGAAAACCGAAGACGATCCCGGCACCGTCACCCTGCAACGTGCCAAAGGTGAACTGCGCTTAGAACACGTCGCGTTTCGCTACAACGAACAAAATCCGCATGCGCTAGTCGATACCTCGCTCACCATCGCTGCTGGCGAAACGGTGGCCTTGGTCGGTGTTTCTGGGGGCGGCAAATCGACGCTAGGCAATTTGGTGACACGTTTCGATGCCCCGCCTAGCGGCCAGATCTATCTCGATGGCATCGCTTACCCCGATCTGACGCTCGCTAGTTTGCGCCAGCAAATTGCGATGGTGAGTCAAAATGTGGTCTTGTTTGACGATACCCTAGCGGCGAATATTGCCTATGGTGTTGCCGAAATTGATCAAACTCGCTTAGAAAATGCAGTACGGGCAGCGCATTTGACTGAAGTAGTGAATAATCTACCGCAAGGTTTGCAGTCGCCAATTGGCGAAAACGGTATGCGCTTATCTGGCGGGCAGCGCCAACGCGTGGCAATTGCCCGCGCGATTTACAAAGATGCGCCGCTATTAATCCTCGACGAAGCAACCTCGGCGCTCGATACCGAATCAGAACGCGCAGTACAAGCGGCATTAGATGAATTAATGCAAGGTCGCACGACCCTCGTCATCGCACATCGCCTCTCCACCATTGAACGCGCTGATCGCATTCTGGTGTTGGAACAAGGGCGAATTGTGGAAAGTGGCCGCCATGATGCCTTATTGGCGCAAGGCGGTATTTACGCTAATCTCTATCATCTGCAATTTGCCAAGGAGTCCTAATGGCTGATTCCAAACAATTGAGCCAAGTGGCAGAGCGCAGCTTGGTGATTTCACCCAACTGGATAGGCGATGCCGTGATGGCGCAGCCGCTGCTTCAGCTATTGAAAGCCGCGCACCCTGAGCGGCCGATCGACGTGCTCTGTCCCCCTTCCACAGCGGCGGTATGGCGCGCCATGGCCGAAGTTGATGATGTGATGGAAAACACTTTTCGCCATGGCGCGCTACAACTACGCGAACGCTGGGCCTTAGCGCAACGCTTGCGCGCCCGCGGCTATCGCGATGCCTATGTGCTACCGAATACCCTCAAATATGCATTAATCCCTT
>JACPVY010000239.1 GCA_016197345.1 Burkholderiales bacterium | reverse complement strand
TTCTGTCCCCTCTCCAAAATTAATTGCGATGACTACTGCTGCCAACGATAAACCTGCCGTCAGACTCTCTTCGCTCGCCCACGGTGGCGGTTGCGGTTGCAAAATCGCACCGGGGATTTTGAGCGAAATTTTAAAATCCTCACACAATTTCGCGATTCCGCCGCAATTGCTGGTCGGCATCAGCACTAGCGACGATGCTGCGGTGTGGCAACTGAATGATGAACAAGCCTTGATCGCGACCACCGATTTTTTCATGCCGATTGTCGATGACCCCTACGATTTTGGCCGCATCGCAGCGACCAACGCGATTTCCGATGTGTATGCGATGGGCGGCACGCCGATTATGGCGCTAGCGTTGGTGGGGATGCCGATCAACACCCTACCGCTAGAGACCATCGGCAAAATTCTGCGTGGCGGCGAAGATGTTTGCGCGAAGGCGGGCATCGTGATTGCGGGTGGCCACACGATTGATTCGGTTGAACCTATTTATGGCCTCGTTGTGATGGGTTTAGTCCATCCTAGCAAGGTCAAGAAAAATGCCGATGCCAAAGCGGGCGATGTACTGGTGCTAGGCAAGGCGTTAGGGGTGGGGATTATGTCCGCTGCCCTGAAAAAAGATGCGCTTCCCAGCAAGGGCTATGACGATATGATCGCCAGCACAACCCAACTCAACACCCCCGGCATCGCGCTCGCCAATCTGCCCGGCGTGCACGCGCTCACCGACGTCACCGGCTTCGGCTTGCTTGGCCATTTGCTGGAAATGCTCAGGCCCAATCAATTGCACGCTAACGTAAAATTTGCTGACATTCCGTTTTTACCTGATGTGCGCGAACTGGCGCAAGCGGGCTATATCACGGGTGCCTCACGCCGCAATTTTGCCGCCTATGGGCATGAGGTGAAATTATTCGATGGCATCAGCGATGGCGACACGATGCTGCTCTCAGATCCGCAAACTTCGGGCGGGCTGTTGGTTGCATGTGACCCTAGCGCGGTGGAGGAAGTATTGGCTATTTTCGCCAAACAAGGTTTCGCTAGCGCCTGCGTGATTGGTAGCATTGCGGAAAAAGAACCAGCACAGCAGATTAGCGTGTTGCTTGTGTAGCGAGCAATTGGGACGCATTCGCTTTTCTTGTTTGTCGAGAAGACAAAGCCAAAAAGTGACAGACATCGCGACATTACGCATATTTTGCCCGGTGCGTCCCTTCTTTCGGAGTAGATCAAGGCGTTCGCGAAAACATATGACACCTATGAGTCTGTCCCTCGTGAGGTGGTCGAAAAAATATGTTGTAGTGTGGGCTGCATGTTGTCCGCCCATCCGAAAAACAAAACTACTCTTTCGCGACAGCCTCTAAACTGAAGTGAGGGCTGGCAATATGAAAATAGGAACACATGAATCAACTTCCCGAACCGCTAATGGACGTTTTGCGTAGCTATTGCCACGTTGAATGGTTTGAGCTGAATGAACTAGCCGACGATATCCGATATCGTCGATGCACATTTGACGTGATCTCACTCAAGAATCAGCTTAAGCAGTTCGTTGCGAGTGATCAAATTCCCTACGATGTAATTAACGCGATAACCCTCAATGAATTTCACTCAAGCGAAGAAGCCCAACGGTGGCTACAGTGCATTTATGAAGCAGTGTTTCCTGACGAATAAAAACCGCAACAGACTAAACCTTTTATTGGCTGGCAACGAATTTTTTCCTGCAAATCTATAAAACATAAACAAAACACCAAAAACTTACCCCGCCTCGCACCGCAGCAAAATTTTCGCTGCAAACGCACAATTCGCTTGACAGCGCTAGCGGGCTTCCCTTACAGTCGAGCGATGAACTCAGCGCACATTTCCTCCCGCCCAGCCCAACGCAATCATGCGTTGCGCGCTAGCACTTTTGGAAATGCCGCCCTGCTCCACCCTACCTCTGCAATCTCCCCTGCGTTACACCTACTACCCCTACTAGCGCTACTACTAGCTTCGCTAGCAACCGCGCTACCTGCTCTACGACTACTAGCACTAGGCAACTAAGCCGACACTAAGCCAAGAGTCCGACAGCATCACAGCAGTTCTGAATCAAACTCAGTTTAACAATCGAAGTTGTATCTAGCATAAAGCTTGATCACTTCCACACCGTCCCAACTACATACAAGGTCATATGATGCACTCACCGATGATGCACAGCGCCAAGCCTAGAACCGCCGTTCTCAGCACCGTATTGCTACATCTGCAATTGTTACGGCTGCAATTATTTCGACTAAGCAGCGCTTGACTCAGCCAAAGCCGGGCCAAGCGCAAAACACACCGAACACGCTATCGTCAAATAATTGAAATCGAACATAAGGAAGTACATCATGATTACCAATCCATCTAGCAAATACCGTCCATTCGCCGCTATTCCTATGCCTAATCGGCAATGGCCTAACCGCACCATCACGCAAGCGCCAATCTGGATGAGCACCGATTTGCGCGACGGCAATCAAGCCTTGATCGAGCCGATGAGCATTGAGAAAAAACTGCGCTTTTTTGAGATGTTGGTGAAAATTGGCTTCAAAGAAATCGAGGTGGGTTTCCCATCAGCCTCGCAAACTGAGTTTGATTTTGTGCGCCGCTTGGTCGAAGAAAACCGCATCCCTGACGATGTGCGCATCATCGTTTTGACGCAAAGCCGCGAAGAATTAATCCGCCGCACGATTGAATCGGTAAAAGGCGCTAAGAGCGCGATTGTTCACTTGTATAACTCCGTCGCCCCAGTATTTCGCCGCGTGGTGTTCAATATGAGCCAAGAAGAAATCATCAACATCGCCGTCACTGGCACGCGCCTGGT
Organism: Burkholderiales bacterium; assembly: GCA_016197345.1. GTDB lineage: Bacteria > Pseudomonadota > Gammaproteobacteria > Burkholderiales > Burkholderiaceae_D > JACPVY01. The sequence continues at coordinate 1,827 of JACPVY010000239.1, read as the reverse complement.
GAAAGAATTGACCGATGCCCGCCCCGAAACGCAATGGAGTTTCGAATATTCACCAGAATCTTTTTCCACCACCGAGCTTGATTTTGCTTGCGCGATTTGCGATGCCGTTTCTAACATCTGGCAACCAACGCCAGAAAATAAAATGATCGTCAATTTGCCAGCCACGGTGGAAGCAGCCACACCAAACGTCTATGCCGATCAAATCGAATGGATGCACACCCACCTCGCCCGCCGCGAAAACTTGATCATTAGCGTTCATCCCCATAACGACCGTGGCTGTGCTACGGCAGCAGCGGAATTAGCAGTGATGGCAGGTGCAGAGCGGATTGAAGGCTGCTTGTTTGGCAACGGCGAGCGCACTGGCAACGTCGATATCGTGACCTTAGCGCTGAATTTGTACACCCAAGGCGTACACCCGGGCTTGGATTTTTCGGATATCGATAGCGTGCGGCAATGCGTGGAAGAATGCAATCAGTTGCCCGTCCATCCGCGCCACCCGTATGCAGGTGATTTGGTCTTCACCGCATTTTCTGGTTCGCACCAAGACGCGATCAAAAAAGGTTTTGCGCAGCAACAGCCTAACGATATCTGGCAAGTGCCATATTTGCCGATTGACCCGAAAGATGTTGGCCGCAGCTATGACGCCGTGATCCGCGTCAATAGCCAATCCGGCAAAGGCGGTATGGCGTATTTGTTAGAACAAGAATATGGCTTGTCTTTGCCACGTCGCTTGCAAATCGAATTTAGCCGCGCGGTGCAAAAAGTGGCTGATGCGACTGGCCGTGAAATCGCCGCTAGCGATATTTACGCCATCTTCCAGCAAGAATATTTGCAACACACCACGCCGTATAGCTATAGCGCCCATCGCACCCAAGAAGATTCAAGCCGCGATGAATCGGTCGAAATCGATCTCGACGTCGTCTATAACGGCGAAAAACAAGCACTGCACGGTGCCGGCAATGGCCCGATTGACGCCTTTGTCGATGCGCTGGGTTTAGATGTGAAATTGATGGATTACCACGAACATGCAATTGGTTCTGGTGCCAATGCACAAGCGGCCTGCTATGTTGAATTGCGCTTGAATGATGGCCCAACGTTGTTTGGTGTCGGTATGGATAGCAATATCGTGACCGCGTCGTTTAAGGCGGTGTTGTCGGCTATCAATCGCCAACTCAGTACCGCGCCAGTCAACGCTAGCCAAGCAGTGCAAGATATCGCGTAGGGAAATCTGGGAATTCACGGCTGCTAGTTGCAGCGCCAAGCTATCTCACAACAGCTTTGCAAAAATGGCCCTGTACTTGAAGGGTCATTTTTGCATCCTAAATATTGTTGGGAATTTGAGCACCAACACTCAATTCATTGCTTGCCGACCTCGGTCAGAGACTGAACAATTTGCGGCACCAAGGTAACTATGCTTTCTTTGAGATCAGGCACCATATCCATGACATTTTCTTCCAAATCGTCATAATTTAAAAAACCGTGCCCCAATTTTTCATAAACATGCCTAAAATATTTGACGCCATAAGCTTGCTTTGTTTTTCCATTAAAGGCAGCTACGGCAATCAATACGGTCGGCCTAAAATAATTTGACGAAGTTGGAGCATGAAAAATTGCCATAGCGTGAATTTGTACATAAACGTCGGCATCAATTACTTCTCCGTCTCCAGCCGTAAGTTGGTATCGCCTCATATCAACAGCGTCTTGAGGCCAACGCAAGCGAGGGAAAGCGGCATGACCGAACGCACTGACGCCGCCGAAGACAGCCTCGTTCGGGAAACGGCCTGGACCCTCGGTGCCGCGCTGGTCGTCATCCTCTTTGGCGCGTCT
>JACPVY010000238.1 GCA_016197345.1 Burkholderiales bacterium | reverse complement strand
CTCGTGGTATCGGCGCTGATTGCTTCGCTGGCAAAGCCATCGAGTTTGAAATGCGCGCGGCTAAGCACAAATGGCTCGAATTTTTCCGCCGGAATGGGCTTGCTGAGGTAATACCCTTGCAAAATATCGCAAGACTGATCACGCAAGAAATTCAACTGCGCTACCGTTTCGACCCCTTCTGCCACCACCTCTAAGCGCAGGCTATGCGCTAGCGCGATGATGCCGGTCACAATCGCGGCATCATCGGCATCGCTAGGGGTATCGCGGACGAAGGAGCGATCAATCTTGATGATGTCAACCGGGAAGCGTTTTAAATACGAGAGCGACGAATATCCCGTGCCAAAATCATCAATCGATAAGCGTACACCCAGATTACGTAGGCGATGCAGCGCTTCTAGCGTATCTATCGCGTTTTCCATCAAGGTGCTTTCAGTGATTTCTAACTCAAGCAAATCCGCCGGTAAGCCCGTATTGGCGAGCACAGTTTCGACCGCTGTGGCGAAATCACTTTGCAATAATTGCTTGACCGAGAGGTTGACGGCAATCCGCAATCGGGGCATATCGGGCATATCCATCCAACGCTTGAGCTGGGTACAGGCGGTGCGTAAGACCCAATCGCCGAGCGGACGAATCAGGCCAGTTTCTTCGGCCAGCGGAATAAATTCCACTGGCGAAACGACGCCGCGGATAGGATGGTGCCAACGTACCAAGGCTTCCATGCCGATGATTTCACCAGTGTCTAAGCGTGCTTGCGGTTGGTAATACACATCCAGCTCTTCGTTTTCGAGCGCGCGTCGTAAATCGCTCTCCATCCGCACATGCTCTGAAATCGAATGCTCCATCGAGGCTTCAAAGAATTGGAAGCCAGAATTGTTTTTCTTGGCGCGATACATCGCCGTATCGGCGTGTTTTACGAGTGTCGAGACATCGGTGCCGTCGTTCGGATACATCGCGATACCGACGCTACTGGTGACAAAAATATCGTGGCCATCGATTTGGAATGGGGCGGCGAGCACGCGGCAAATGTTTTGCGCCGCTGCCGCTGCCGCTGCTGGGCCATCGAGTTCATCCAGCACGACAGTAAATTCATCACCGCCTAAGCGCGCGACGCAATCGACATTGCGCACGCTACGGCGCACGCGGTGCGCGACCGCCACCAGCAAACGATCACCGACATCGTGGCCGAGATTATCGTTGACGTATTTAAAGCGATCCAAATCCAAGAACAGCACGGCGAGAATGCCATTTTTGCTGGCCGCCAATTCCAAGCTCTTCGAGAGTTGATCGAAGAAGAGGGTGCGATTCG
>JACPVY010000237.1 GCA_016197345.1 Burkholderiales bacterium | reverse complement strand
CGTGTTATGCGTCATTAACAAACTCAGCACCACACCGATGAGCGACAGTGGCAACGATAGCATCACCGCAATCGGCGCCGAAAACGAGCCAAATTGAATCACCAAAATCAAATACATCAGCGCAATCCCCATCACCAACGCGCTAGCCATGTCACCAAACACTTCTTTTTGGCTACGCGAGGCCCCGCCTAATTCCAAGCCATAACCAGGTGGAAATTGGATTTCCTTTGCTATCGCTAAAGCATCCGCCGTCACCTCACCCGCGGAACGCCCTTGGGCATTGGCAGAAACAGAAATCATGCGCTTACCATCGGAGTGTTGAATTTGCGCCGGGCCTTTGCCCATGCTAATCGTCGCGATCTGATTCAAGGGCACCATTTGATTGCTACCACCGACGGCGATAGGCAAACGTTCAATGTTTTCTAAATTGACGCGATCTTGCGGATCGAGCCGCACCGAGACGTCACGCGTCTCGCCAGTGGGATCAACCCAATCGCCGACTTCGACACCGGCAAAGGCAACCCGCAATGCCTGCGCCGCATCGGTGACAGAGATACCGAGCGAATTCGCTAGCCCGCGTTGTAATTCGATTTGCAACTCATCTTTTGGCTCTTGCTCTGATAAGCCGACATCGACTGCGCCCGGCACTTTGCGCAATTTCGCCATGAAATCATCGGTAATCGCGTTGAGCTTACGTGCGTCTGGCCCGGAAAATTGAATCTGCACTGGCTTGCTCGCGCCATTATTCAAATCATCCAACACCACATATTCCGCACCGACCAAGCCTTTCATCAATTTACGCACATCGACCGCAATTTCGGCCGCACTACGCTTACGCTTATCGCTCTTATCGATATCGACATAGACCCGTCCCCCACCTGCACGTACGACGCTATTGGTGGCGATAGTTTCCGGGATGGTGCGCGCCAATTCCGCTGCTTTTTCCACTTTTAGCTTGGAAAACTCTAAGCTTGCACTCGATGGCGTACGTACATCAATCGAAATCAAACCGATATCAGAGACGGGCAGGAAGCTAGAGCCACCAAATTTCGCCTGCACCGCAATCGCCAATACCAGCGTAGCGATAGAAATAATCGCCATCCACACACGGTGGTGCAAGGCCCAAGCAATCACGCCTTCATAGCGATTCGCTTGTGCATCAAACCAGTGATTGAAGCGATCCAACAGTGCGCCTATGCCCGTTTTTTTCTGATGATGGTAGTCAGGTGGATCGCCCCAGTAAGCCGACATCATCGGATCGAGCGTGAAGGAAATGATCAAACTCACCAACACCGAGCTAGCCACCGTCAACGCAAATGGGCGGAACCATTCTCCGGATACGCCCGGCATAAACGCCACCGGAATAAAGACCGAAATAATCGAAAATGTGGTTGCTGCGACTGCTAAGCCAATTTCGCTAGTACCTTCTTGCGCCGCTTGTTTGCGATTTTTCCCCATCGCTAAATGGCGCACGATATTTTCCCGCACCACAATCGCATCGTCGATCAAGACGCCAATTGCGAGCGACAGCCCGAGCAAGGTCATGAAATTAAGCGAAAAGCCACACAACCAAATCGCGATAAAAGCAGCAATGGCCGACGTTGGCAAACTTAACGCGGTGATTAGGGTTGAGCGCCACGAATTGAGGAATAAATAGACGACGAAAATCGTCAATAGCGCACCAAACATCAACGAATCGGTGACATTATTTAAGCTGTTTTGCGCTTCTTTGCCGCCATCACGGGTGATTTCTAACTTGCTGCCAGCAGGTAGCGTGGCATTGATTTCTTTCACCAATTCACGTACTTTTTTCGCCACAGCAACCGTGCTGGCGGTACGTGAACGCGTCATCGAAATACTGACATTGGGGTTGCCGCTACGCAAGCTATAGCCCGACAATTCAGCAAAGCCATCGCTAATAGTAGCGACCTGTCCCAAACGCACGATTTGATTATTCGCGCTATTGCGTTTGACGACGATTTGTTCAAATTCAGCAGGCGACGCTAAGCGCCCCACAAGCCGTATGCTTTGCTCAGTAATTTCGCCGCGCACTTTGCCT
>JACPVY010000236.1 GCA_016197345.1 Burkholderiales bacterium | reverse complement strand
TCGCGCAACCACTGGCGCGAGCGGGGCGCGCCGCTTGCTCGTGCCCTAGCATCCTCGTTGCACGTCTTGCAAACGGCGTGACGCGCGGGCTAGCGGGTAGGTGTGTCCACGGGGACAGGTGTTTGCGCCCATGCAGCCTGTCCCCTGTTTGGCTGCGTGCTTACCCCAGCGGCTTATGCCACCACGGATAGCCCACGCGGCGGTAATAGTCCATCGCCATGCTGCGCTCATCCGAACCGTTGCTGCTGTAGCCATCCTCGCGTGGGTGCGAAGACCAATAATGATGCCGCACAGGTCGGCGATAAAGCCGCGTAAGACCATTTCCGGCTCAACTTGGTCTTGTTGGCACAGTTCTAGCATTTCATCGGGTAACGTGATTTTGATTTGGCGGCGTGGGCGTGGCATGGCTATTCCTCCAGGGCGTTATCAAGTGCTGTAGTTGGCGTTGCTGCTGGCGTCTCGCGCTTCGTGTGCAGGCGCGCCGGGTGGGTGGCTTCGTGGATTTCCTTGAGCTTGCCAATCGCCACCCGCGTATACACTTCGGTGGTGGTCAAGGCGGCATGGCCCAGCAGTGCTTGGATGTAGCGAATGTCCGCACCCCCCCCGGTGGGTCAATTTTCGGTTGGCGTCAACAGGGATTAGCTTCCGGCTTTTGCGCTCAATCCACCTTTTGCTTCGGCGGCTATCCACTGCGTCATCTTCACCTCCAATAAGCTAAGCGGCAGCGCGCCATCGGCCAAAATCGCATCGTGAAAGCGGGCGAGTTTAAAACCTGTCCCTAGTGCTTGTTCTGCTTGCTGGCGCAATTGCATGATTTTCAGCGAGCCGATTTTATAAGCCAAGGCTTGACCCGGCCAGACCATATAGCGTTCGGTAGCGTTGGTGGCTCCTTCGACGCTGGCACCGACATTTTCTTGTAAATAGGCAATCGTTTGTTCCCGACTCCAGCCTTTAGCGTGCAAGCCGGTATCCACCACCAAGCGCGCCGCCCGCGATAATTCCATACGCAAAAAACCGGCATAGGCGTTGGCGTCTTCATACAAGCCCATTTCTTTCCCTAGCGTTTCTGCATATAAAGCCCAACCTTCAACATAGGCATTGTTGCCACCAAATTTGCGGAATTTGGGCACCTGCAATTGTTGCTGTGCGGCGAGTTGGAAATGATGGCCGGGTTGCCCTTCATGCAGGAAAAGGGATGTCATATGGGTGGTGGAATAGGTTAGGGGATCATCCACCACGGCCCAATAAATGCCGGGGCGGCTACCATCCACCGACGGCGCATCATAGTGGTCTGATGCGGTGGCGCGCGTTATCTCTGGCTCGGCTTTGATCGCTAGCGCTGCTTTGGGAATGCTGACAAATAGCTCTGGTAGTTTGGGGATGATTTTGCGATTGATGTCGCGATAGCCTTGCAATACGTCTTCTTCGGTTTTATACGGGCGATTTTGCGCTTGTTCCGTCAGCCAGTTATACACGCCGACCGCGCGACCGCTATAGCCTAGCTTTTGTCCGAGCTTTGCCATTTCATCATGGATGCGTTTAACTTCGTCAAGGCCGATTTGATGAATATCATCAGCGCTTAGTCCGGTAGTAGTTTGGACTTGGATGGCGGCTTTGTACCACGCGCTACCATTGGGGAGCGCACCTAGCCCTGCCGTCGCGCGGGAGGCAGGTAAATAGTCTTTTTCAAGGAAAACAGTAAAGTCTTTCAGCGCGGGCAAAATTTGTTTCGTGATGGTGTGTTTATAAGCTTGTGTCAGTTGTGCTTTGTCGCTTTGGCTGAAGGTAATGGGTAGATTGCGGATAGGGGCGTAAAAATCGCTTTTCTCTAGGCTGGCCTCGGCTAGGCTATCCATCTGTGCAATAGGCAGCAAATGCTCGGGGAAAGGTTCAAATGCGAGCGATTTTTGGAGTTCAGCGCTGAGGCAGTCATAGCTAAGTTGATCTGCCGCACTTAAGTTTGCCCGTGCAATGCGTTGCAATTGTGTTTGCACTTGGTGCAAAAATGCAAAATGTTTTGCGCGCACTGGTGCTGCGATTGCCATACCAAGTTGGTCATCGAAACGATTATCGCCATTGAAGGTTGCTTGCAGCGGTTCAAAACGCGCGCCTTCTTCATAATAGCGATCAGCCAATTTCGCAAAGTGTTGGCTGGCTTTGCTCGTTGCTGCGACCGATTGCGTCGAGCGGTTTTGTGCTGCACTAAAGGCTGGCGTAGCATGCACGGCGTATGTCGCCAATAACGCGCAGAGCAAACTACGATAAAGCACATTCTTTGACGACATTTGTTTCCCCTCATTATTTGATTTGATTGGAGTTGATCTGAATTGACATATTGCGGCGCAATTGCGAGAGCGTAGTGGAAGCGCGGGACAGTGCTAAACGCCGGATTGGCCTCTGGCAAATCGGTGCTAGCTGTTGCTGTTTACTTGTCGCAAAGGTGTCCCTAAAAAAGCTGCTATTGGAGCGGGGGAGGTGGCCGGAGTTCCGTTATTGTCCGATATTTCATAACAGCGTTAAATAGCGTTGCCGCAACAGAGGAATTGCTTTGTCGCGCCAAAAAGGGAGACATACCACACCGCTCGACATGCCGCCATGCGCAAACCGTTCAAGGTAGACATCTTTCGGGTGGTTGAGTGGTACACCAATGATGGCTTCAATGTTTTCCACGATACATGCTGAAAATTCATCGGCATTCTGGGCTAAGGGTTGCGCTTGCAATGCATTGCGTAGTGCTTGCCACAAATACGGATCGCCACGCAGACCCCACTGGCTAGGCGTTGCATCGAATAAGATTGCGATGTCATGTTCTGTCATGTTTTTTCATCTTGAGCGGGTGTTTAGCGTGAGGGTGCGCCGCGCATTGTAGCAAGCGCTTCAAGGTTGAAGAGCGAAAAGAGTGTAAGGTTTGTTGACTTTGATGTCGATGTTATCTTTAACTTCTGTAATGACAGAAATAAGTGAAATTAAACGAAGGTGAAGCCATGCAACTTTCTCAAACGATGCAAAAATACGTGCTGCACTGGGGCGAAATGGGCACGCGCTGGGGCGTCAATCGCACGGTAGCGCAAATTCATGCGCTGATTTTTTTGGCGAATCAACCGCTGACTGCTGAAGAAATTGCCGATACGCTAGGGGTAGCGCGCTCTAATGTCAGCACTAGCCTAAAAGAATTGCAAAGCTGGGGCTTGGTCAAAATTACCCATTTGATCGCAGACAGGCGCGACCATTTTGTTGCCCATCAAGATGTGTGGGATATTTTTCGCGTCATTATTGAAGAGCGCAAACGACGCGAAATCGACCCCACGCTAAGCGTGCTACGCGAATGTATGCAAGAAGCCGATCAAGATAGCGCACTAGAAGCGGCTTCGCGCGAAAAAATGCAACAGGGGCTCGAGTTCATGGAAATGCTCAGCAGCACCTATCACGCCTATAAACACCTGCCACCAAACACCCTCAAAAAAATGCTGCAAATGGGCGGCAAAATTGCTGGCTTTCTGGCCGCCGATGAGAAGGAGCCAACGCTATGAAGCCAGCGCAAACGATTTATCTACCGCAGCACCCAATGCGTGCAGGCCTGATTCTGTGGATGTATGGCGTCGTTGCCGGGCATCTCATTATCGGCATGCTCTTACCGTGGTTGGCGGGTTGGCCCTTGTTGGAGGGGTATCACCGTTATCTCGAATTTCAATTTTGGGGACAGAACGTTCCTAGCGGAGTGCGTAGCGTCCAAGTTTGGTGGATCAGTTTATTGGGCGCGACGATCTCATGTATGTCACTGTGGATGGGCGCGCTGGTCTATTTTGGCGCTCGTTATCGCAACCCAGTAGCATGGAGTTGGCTGATTTTCGGCATCTTGTTGTGGGCGCCGCAAGACATGTGGATTTCGTTGCAGCACAATGCATGGCTGCATGTGTATTTCGATATCGCAGCCTTGTTGGCGATGTTGCCGCCTTTGCTATGCCTGTGGTGGATAGATCGGCAACAGGCGCGCATGGTAGGTGCGGCATGAATAGCTTGACCAGCGCACTGCCATCGGAAGGCGAATTGTTTCGCAAAGTGCTAGGGCCAGCTTGGCAGAACTTGCATCGCGATATCCAAGCGCGCTTTGCCCACAATCCTGAGCCAGATAAACCCTTGTATTACCGCGGGTTTTTGAGTGAATTGCACTGTTCTTGGCTCGGTAAAATCATCGGTTTTTTAACGATGCCATTGATTGACGGTGCTTTGATACCCTATAACGATCGCGACTTTCCGGTTGATATCATGGTGTATGGCAAGGCAGCTAGTCCGGCCATCTTTAAACAGCGGATCTACCACCTGCATGGTCGCAAGCCGATTCAATTTACCTCGTATATGCAAGAGAGCGAGCGTGGCGAAGTGCTGGAATATGTGGGCCTAGGTCTTGGAATGAAATTGCGCTTGCATGTGCAAGACGGTGATTTGTATTTCACCAGCGATGGCTATTTTTGGGATGTGGCAGGATGGCGCCTGCCCATTCACGGCATTTTCACGCCCGGCAAAACCTTTCTGTGCCATCGCAACGATAGTCCTACGCAATTTAATATTCGGATCGAAATACGCCATTGTTTGTTTGGCACCACCTTTACGCAAGTGGGTGTATTTGAACAAATAGCGGCGCCAGCGTACGCCAACGCCAATCACCAATCCAATCCCACCGCAAAGAGCCACACATGAATACCCATTTACTGGCGCTACAACTGATGGCCGTCCAAGGTTTGCTTGGTGCCTTTGATACCCTCTATCATCACGAGCTCACAGAAGCGCTTGCCACGCGCACTAGCGCCCGCAAAGAGCTAGCAATTCATGCTTGCCGTGCGCTGATTTATGCGGGTTTATTTATTGGCTTGTCGTGCTGGGCTTGGCATGGTGTGTGGGCGATTGTGCTATTGCTGGTTTTCGCTGTGGAAATTGTGCTGACGCTATGGGATTTTGTCACCGAAGATAAAACCCGACTCTTGCCTGCGACAGAGCGCGTGACACACACCATCTTAGCCATGAATGGCGGTGCTTTTGTTGCCTTGTTGGTGTTGAATACGCCAGATTGGTATGCACAAAGTACTGCCTTAGTATGGCAGCCAGAGGGCTATCTGTCCCTCTTTTTGGCGCTATGTGGGGTTGGGGTGGGTGTTTCAGGTGTGCGCGATGCCTTAGCCGCACGCAAGTTAAGCAAGCTTGCCAGTGTGGCGCAAGCCGCGGCACCACTGCGTTTTGGCAGTCAATCAGAACGGGTATTAGTGACCGGGGCGACCGGTTTTATCGGCCAATTACTCGTGCGCGCTTTGCTAGCGGATGGTCAACAGGTGACGATATTTGTGCGCAATGCCAAAGCCGCGGCATGGCAATTCGATGGTCGGGCGAGGTGTGTCACCGATCTGGCACAGTTATCGCCACAAGAGCAGTTTGATGTGGTGATTAACCTTGCTGGCGCGCCCATTTTAGGGCCACGCTGGAGTAGTGTAAGGCAAGCTGCACTGCGTGCCAGCCGGATTGGGCTGACCAATGCGCTATACGCTTGGTTTGCGCAGGCTCATCATCAACCAAGGCTCTTCATCAATGCGTCGGCCATCGGCTATTACGGCATCCAGCCAATTGGCGACAATCAAGAATTGCAGGAAAGCAGCCCGACGCAAGAGATTTTTATGTCGCAACTTTGCCGCGATTGGGAATCAAGCGCGCAGCAGATGGTAAAGCTGGGAGTGCCGGTGGTGGCAATCCGTTTAGGCGTGGTATTTGGGCGGCAGGGCGCTTTGCCTAAAATGTTGCTACCTATCTTCTTTGGTGCGGGTGGCCCGCTGGCGAGCGGTCAGCAATGGCTATCATGGATACATGTTGACGATGTGCTGCGTGGGATTGCCTTTTTGTGGCAAAAGCAAGAGTTGACGGCTGGCTTTCATGCCTACAATTTCACCGCACCGGATAGCGTGCAGCAGCGCCAGTTCGCCAAAACGGCTGCAAGCGTGTTGCACAGACCATGCTTTATGCCAACACCCGGGTGGCCGATGCGCTTGTTGTTAGGCGAGCAGGCCGATTTATTGCTGGAAGGGCAGCGTGTGAAACCACAGCGTCTATTGGCAGAGGGCTTTCATTTTCAATATGGCGAGCTACGTGCGGCATTGCAAAGTTTGCGTTAATGGTTTGTCAGCGAAAAAAACGCCGCTAAATTTGCGGCGTTTGCTTTGTTAAAAAACAGATTGAGCGATGGTTTAGCCTTGATTAAACCGTCATTTAGAGCCGCGCCCCGGCATCGTCCCGTACCGAATTGCCCGTCGCATCGACATATTTGCGCAGTACTAGCGCTTTGACGATTTCTGAGGTTGGATAGCGGAAATCGGGTTGATCAGCCAACGCTGCACGCACAATCACACTCGCGATCTCATCAGGTGTTTGGCCGGCGGCGGCAAAAGCTTGCTGGGTCGAGGCCAATAGTTTGCTGCGATATTCGGCGTAATCTGCCAGCCCATTATCGTGCTCTTCGATTTTTTGACGCACGCTAGCGACGAATTCGGTATGCACTGGGCCGGGTTCGATCACACTTACCTGTATGCCATAGTGCTGCACAAGAGCGACCAGACTTTCCATCATACCTTCGACCGCAAATTGGGCGGCGCAATAGGCGTCATTGAAAGGTACGCCACGCAATCCACCGATGCTAGAGACGCTGATGATATGGCCGGCACGCGCCGCGCGCATCGCTGGCAAGACGGCTTGTGTGACGCGCCAAACACCAAAGAAATTCACTTCCATCACACGTTTAGCGTCGGCAATCGAAGTCTCTTCTAGCGTGCCCAGATAACCGCTGCCAGCATTATTGAGTAATAAGTCGATACGACCATGTTCGCTTAGCACTTGCTGCACACAGGCGTTGACGCTGGCATCGCTTTCGACATCCATTTCTGCAATCTGGAGTTGGATGTCGGCTGCCTGGGCGGCATTGCGTAAAGCGTCAGCCTTGGCGATATTGCGCATGGTAGCGACGACGTGATAACCCGCTTTGGCTAGCGCAATTGCACTTGCCAGACCGATGCCAGAGGAAGTACCAGAAATAAGAGCAATTTTTTTCATGATGTTTTGATGGAAATTATTCGATTGAGAATTTATTCAATGACGGCTGCTAATGGCGCAGGACGACTTTGTTGATGGTGAGCGATGGCCGCATGCCACCAGCGCCCGCCAGCATGTGGTTGTACGATGCTAACTGCTTCACCCATTTGCGGCGTGGTGATGGAAACATTGTGGTGGCTAGCAAGATCGACGATGCGCTCAAATGGCTCAAACCACGCATGCATGGAGAGATCAAACGTGCCGTTATGAATCGGCAGCAAATGGCTGGCGCGGACATCGAGATGCGCTTGTAGCGATTCTTCCGGCTGCATATGAACGTCTGGCCACATTTTGTTATAGGCACCGGTTTCCATTAAGCTCATATCAAACGGCCCAAGCCTGTCACCAATTTCTTTAAAACCGGGGAAATAGCCTGAATCACCGCTAAAGAAAACACGCGCTTGCGGCGACAAAATCGACCAGGAAGCCCATAGCGTTTGATTGCGATCTTTTAGGCCGCGACCAGAAAAATGCTGGGCGGGTGTCGCTACAAATTCAATCCCAGCAACTGCGGTGCTTTGCCACCACGCTAGTTGCTGCACTTTGCTGGCGTCTATGCCCCAATCAATCAAGCGTTGACCAACGCCGAGCGGCGTTAAGAAATGTTCGACTTTATCCGCGAGGGCGAGCGTGGCGGCGTAATCGAGATGATCATAGTGGTCGTGCGACAGAATCACCGCTTTAATCGGCGGCAATTCGGCGATGCTAATCGGCGGCTGGTGAAAACGCTTAGGGCCAGCCCATTGCACGGGGGAAGCACGCTCAGAAAAAACGGGGTCGGTTAAAAAGAATTCGCCGTGTAGTTTCAATAGCAAGGTCGAATGGCCGAGGCGGAACACACTCGCGTCTGGCGCTGCTTCAAGATCGGCGCGGCTGAGTGCTTGCACTGGAATCGGCAGGCGTGGCACGGTGGTATCGGGTTTATCAAAGAAAAAACGCCACATGATTTTCAATTGGCCGAGTAGGCCGGGGGCGGGACGTTGCGCATCCTGATGTTTAGCGCGTTGTTCGCCGTCGGTGGCGAGAGAGGGCTGGCTGGCGTTTGTCATGGGCTTCCTTGGCTAGATGCTGCTTGACTGAATAAACTACACTACACAGTGTAGTTTTGAAAGAGTATAGACATAGAATTGAAGAAAGTAAACTGGGTAGTGTAAAATATTTGCACTTAGCAAGAATGTTTGCCCACCTAGCTACCACAACCTATGACCCCAGCCCCACGCCTTACCGATAGAAAACGCGACGCCATCTTGCAGGCGGCCATTGCAGAATTTCGCGCCAATGGTTTTGACGCCACGAGTATGGATAAAATCGCCGCTAGCGCCGAGGTATCGAAACGCACGGTGTATAACCATTTCCCTAGCAAAGACGATTTATTTGCCGCGATCTTGCAGCAATTGTGGGAAGCCAGCGTGACCGATGACGATAAAGCGTATCGTCCCGATGTCAGCCTGCGCCAGCAATTGCTGGAATTGATGCAGCACAAAATGCAGATGCTAAACGACGCTAATTTCATGGATTTAGCGCGTGTCGCAATCGCCACCACCATCCATTCCCCCGAGCGGGCACAAACCATGGTGGCGAAGATGGGGGAACGCGAAGAAGGTGTGGTCAGTTGGATACGCGCGGCGCAGCTAGACGGCAAACTCAAAGCATGTGACCCGGCATTTGCCGCGCATTTATTGCAAGGCCAATTAAAATCCTTCGCCTTTTGGCCGCAGATTACGATGGGCAAACCAGCGCTTGCGCAAGCGCAGCAGCAATTGATTGTGG
>JACPVY010000235.1 GCA_016197345.1 Burkholderiales bacterium | reverse complement strand
GTAAAAGGAATTGTGATGAAATGTTGAAAATGGCAAAAAATGAAATGAACCTCCAATTGTTGAATGTATGTGTTCACCAACTCGCCCGATTTGATCGGCACTGCGATTACATGGGAAGCCAACGCCTTAGACGGCAAAGATGCCGATTTCGCGGGCAAGGCGCCGCACTACGATGCTAGCGGGCGCTTCATGCCGTATTGGTCGCGTGATGCTGCCGGAGTGCTGCACGTCGAGCCTATCGTGTTCGATCCTAAACCCGGTGCCAATGATTGGTACGACATCCCCAAGAAAAACAGTAAAGTATTTTTTACCGAACCGTACGAATACCCAGTCGGCGGCAAACCGGTGTTGATGGCTTCGCTAGTGGCACCGATTGTCATCAAAGGCAATTTTAAAGGTACGGTCAGTGGCGATTTTGTGTTGTCGCACTTAACCAAAATGCTAGAAGAGATGAAAGTCACCGAGGGTGGCCGATTGTCTTTAGTCTCGAATGAGGGCATGTATGCCAGTCACTTTAGTGCTAATCGCATTGGCAAAAAAGCGGACGATTTATTGCCAGCGGCGTTAGACAGTGTACGCCAAGGCAAGGCTTACGAATACGAAGACAGCCAAGGCTATATCCACCTCTTACAACCGGTACGGGTGCATCGCGATATCGCGCCATGGAGCGTTGATCTCAGTTTTCCAAAACGAGTCGCCACTGCTTCCGCGCGTGAACTATTGCTTTACACCGTTGCTGTAGCGCTGATTTGTGCGCTTGCTACTGTCTTTTTGATGGTGTCTGTTGTGTCCCGTTTAATGCGCCCACTACGTGATTTAGGGCAAACCATGATTGATTTATCGACTGGCGATGCCGATTTGAGTGCGCGTTTAGAGGTCGATGGCAAAGATGAATTAGCTTTAATTGGGACAGGTTTTAATCAATTCGTGGCCAAAATCCAGGCCGTTTTATTGCAAGTGAGCCATAGCGCCGAAAGTGTGGCGCAATCGAGTGCCGAAATTGCGCAAGGCAATAATGATTTGTCCGCCAGAACTGAGCAACAGGCGAGCGCCTTGGAAGAAACCTCGGCATCTGTTGAAGAGTTGACCAGTTCGGTGAAAGACAATGCCAATAACGCTAAGCAGGCCAATCAATTAGCAGGTGCCGCTTCTAGCGTTGCCGCGAAGAGTGGTCAAGTGGTGGGACAGGTCATCGCCACCATGGATTCGATCAATACCTCGTCGAATAAAATCGTCGATATTATTAGCGTGATCGACGGCATCGCTTTCCAGACCAATATTTTGGCCTTGAATGCGGCAGTGGAAGCGGCGCGGGCAGGGGAGCAGGGGCGTGGTTTCGCAGTGGTCGCCGCCGAAGTGCGTAGCCTCGCGCAACGTAGCGCCGCCGCTGCCAAAGAAATCAAAACCTTGATCGATGATTCAGTTGGCAAAGTGGCGATAGGGAGCACCCAAGTCGCCGAAGCCGGGCGCACCATGCAACAAGTGGTGGAAAGTATCAGCCGCGTCAGCAGCATCATGTCAGAAATCGCGGTAGCGACGGCGGAACAAAGCGAAGGTGTTTCGCAAGTCAACCAAGCAATAGCGCAGATGGACGACGTGACACAGCAAAATGCGGCGCTAGTCGAACAGGCCGCCGCCGCCGCGGTGAGTTTGCAAGATCAAGCGGCGCAATTGGCGGCGGCGGTGCAGGTGTTTAAGTTGAAGCATTGATGAGTTGATGTGAATTAGCGCGAATAATGTGAGCTGTGCTGGGGAGCCGCTACGGTGGCTTTCTAGCGCGACTTGGAATTTGGATGCTCGTGCGCACGCCAACGCTAAAAGCCCAGCCGATCCAGCAATTGAGATTTCATCTACGCGTTGCTGACATGACATTGTTGG
>JACPVY010000234.1 GCA_016197345.1 Burkholderiales bacterium | reverse complement strand
CGCGTGGTGGATGCTCAAGATCAAGCTTTATCGCGCGGTCAGATCGGGCACGTACAAGTGCGTGGTCCCAATGTGCTTCAAGGGTATTGGCGCAACCCCGGGAAAACGGCCACAGATTTCACGTCCGATGGTTACTTTAGAACCGGCGATGACGGTTTTATCGATGATGAGGATTACTTGAATCTTGCCGGGCGCGCTAAAGATCTCGTAATTACCGGAGGCTTAAACGTCTACCCGAGCGAAGTCGAGCTCGCGCTCGATGAGCTGCCGAATGTGATTGAGTCCGCGGTGGTCGGTCTACCGCACGCCGATTTCGGCGAGCAGGTTGTTGCTTACATGGTGCTGAAAGATCCAACGGCATGGGACGAACTGGGACTGCGTGAATTAGTACGTGCGCAACTGGCCGCTTATAAATGCCCGAAGCAGTATTTCATTGTTGCGGAACTACCTCGCAATGCAATGGGCAAGGTGCAGAAAAATATTCTGCGCCAATCAGCGCAAAATTGAGGCTGGCGCGCCGTGACTCGCCACTCTCAGTGCGATAAAAATGACCACGCTGTTCAACAAATGCCACAGCCAGTGTGAGCCATGCGCGAAGTGTGAACACACCACGGGATCTAGCGTGCGCATCGACAGTGACACGGCGAAAGCTAGCACCGCACCAAGCAGTTGACGCCGAACGGTTGCGATGCGGTTTAATGCTGCGAGTACGCCGAGCCCAATGAGCACGGGGACGTACGCGAATGATCCATTTAGAGCGGTCGGCCAGCGTAGGCCAATGGCGACTATCGAACCCAACATCACGCCACATCCGCACCAAGATTGGGTACGGGTGCGGCCCAGCATGCGCAAGGCGTGAAATAGAAATATCAACACAAAGCCTAGAATCGGGATGACATCGGCAAACTCCGCCCAGGGCCGGTGGGTGGCGTGCCACGCAAAGCTGCCAGCGCCGATCGCGAACGCGAAGCCGCCCAATACATAGACAGTAGGCGAGGCCGCGCCTACGCGCCGTGCGAAAATCAGCGCGATAAAGGCCGCGACAATAAATCCCACATTGCTCCATGCGTTCCACGGCTCAAAACGATTGAACGCTATTGCCGCTTCACAGTACTGCACAGAAGTCCTCGCACGTTAGCAGACGACACAAACTTTACCCGTATAATGCCTAGAAGTAGTCTTAAAATTCATTGGGAGACTGCTTCTAAGCATATTTACTCAGAGGAGGGCACGTGGCGGGACTTTATTTTGAAGAATTTAAGGTGGGACAAATATTTGACCATCCAATCCGGCGCACTGTGACCGAGATGGACAACGTATTGTTTTCGGGACTCACGCATAATCCGGCGCGACTCCATCTCGATGAGCAATACTGCAAAGACCACACAGAATTCGGGCAGCGGATTTTAAACAGCGCATTTACCCTGGCGTTAATAGTCGGTATCTCGGTGTATGAAACCACGTTGGGCACGACGGTTGGTAACTTAGGGTGGGATGAAGTGCGCTTCCCGCGTCCGGTGTTTCATGGTGATACCCTGAGGGTGCAAACCGAAGTGGTTGAGTTACGTGAGTCAAAATCACGACCGAACAATGGCATTGTGATTTTTGCGCATCGGGGCTACAACCAACGCGATGAGCTTATCGCTGCGTGTAAACGCACGGGGTTGATGTTGAGGAAGCCGACATTAGAGTGCTGCGCTCAATG